>JAFGCK010000116.1 GCA_016932675.1 Methanosarcinaceae archaeon
AAAATCCATAACAGTGAATTCATACTGAGGGATTATTATTCATGAAAAAAAAATAGAAGTGAGAAATCTTGTTAAAATTTTTGGAAAACAGCCTCAAAAAGCTCTTTCAATGGTAGAGAAAGGCATGTCAAAACAAGAGATCTTCGAGCAGACAAAACAGACAGTTGGTCTGTATAATGTTAACTTTGATGTTTACAATGGTGAAACATTCGTACTCATGGGACTCTCAGGCTCCGGGAAATCAACCCTGCTCCGGTGTCTCAACAGACTGATACCCCCCACAGACGGGCATATACTCATCGACGGTGATGACATTGCAGGTATGAATACCGAGGAGCTTCGCAATATCCGCAGAAAAAAGATGACGATGGTGTTCCAGAGTTTTGCACTGCTTCCTCACCGGACGGTCATAGACAATGTAGCCTTCGGACTTGAGATACAGGGCATGTCCAAGGAAGAAAGATACGCAAAGGCTGAGGAAGCTATTGCCAAGGTTGGACTTAAAGGACACGAGCAAAGCACTACCTCCTCTCTGAGCGGAGGTATGCAGCAGAGAGTCGGGCTTGCAAGAGCCCTTGCAACAGATCCTGATGTCCTGCTTATGGATGAGGCATTCAGCGCCCTTGACCCCCTCATAAGGGCGGAGATGCAGGATGAACTCCTGGCCCTTCAGAACAAAATGAAAAAGACCATTGTCTTCGTATCCCACGACCTGGATGAAGCTCTGAAACTCGGGGACAGGATAGCCATAATGAAGGATGGCTACATAGCCCAGACAGGTACTCCCGAAGAGATACTTACCTCCCCTGCAGACGACTATGTCTCAGAGTTCGTGGCGGGAGTTGACAGGGCAAAGATCCTGACCGCAGAGAATGTGATGAAACGACCGGAACCTGTAGTTTCCATAAACTCGGCCCTGACGGTTTCGATCCAGCTGATGAAAAAACACGGAATTTCCTCTATCTTTGTTGTCGATCCCGACAAGATGCTTCAGGGAATTGTGCTTATAGATCATGCAGTAACTGCAATGAAGGAAAAGAAAAAGATTAGTGAGGTAATGATCAGTGATTTCCCCAGGGTAGAACTCGATACGCCGGTAAAGGATATCATTCCGATCATTGCTGAAGGCCAGTACCCTCTCCCGGTCGTTGATGAAAGCGGCAAGTTTCGGGGCATAATAGTACGCGGGAGCGTACTTGGGGCACTGGCGATCACAGAGAAAGATGCAGAACAAGAGAAGGAGGCGCAATAATGGAAATGCCCGACCTTAATATTGGAGAAGGAGTTGAGTTGGTCGTCTACTGGATCGATGATCATTTCGGTTTCTTCCTGGATATCTTCAGCGATTTTGTGGATATACTGATATCAGGGCTCAGGGATGGCCTTATGTTCCTCCCTCCCCTGGCTTTTACAGTGATCACGGCTTTGCTGGTCTATTTCCTGACAAAGAGAATGGCAGGACTTGCCGTCGGGACTGCAGCAGGTTTCCTGTTGATAGATTCCATGAATCTCTGGGACCTTGCAATGGAAACACTGGCACTTGTACTGTCATCGGCATTTATAGTCCTTGCTGTGGGGATACCACTGGGCATACTGGTTGCAAAGAGCGAAATTGCGTACCAGATCACCAAGCCAATACTTGACTTCATGCAGACAATGCCATCTTTCGTCTACCTTATCCCTGCTGTGATATTCTTTGGGCTGGGCAATGTACCCGGCCTGGTAGCGACCGTTGTGTTCGCAATGCCTCCCGCGATACGCCTGACCAACCTGGGAATACGGCAGGTGCCTGTGGAACTTGTGGAAGTTGCCGATTCCTTTGGGACCACACCGATGCAGAAGCTATTGAAAGTGGAACTGCCTGTTGCCGTCCCGACTATAATGGCAGGGGTCAACCAGTGTATAATGCTATCCCTTTCAATGGTCGTTATTGCTGCCATGATCGGTGCACGCGGACTTGGCTACCAGGTGCTTGTAGGTATCCAGAGAGTGGATATCGGGCAGGGATTCGAGGCTGGCCTTGCGATCGTGATCATTGCTATTGTGCTTGACAGGCTGACACAGAATCTGACACCCAAAAAATAGGATTAACATTCCAATAGGTATCTTATATAATGCAAAGAAAGATGTGATAATATGAAAAGAAAGATAAAAGCCCTTGCAGCAATTACACTGGTTGCCATGCTGGTCATGGTAAGCGGATGTACTGACCAGGACACAAATGAGGAAACGGAAGAGACCACACCTGCTAAAGAAGCCACGATCGGCTATGTTCTCTGGGACGGGGAGATTGCCAGTACCAATGTCATGAAACTTGTCCTTGAAGAAGCCGGATATGATGTAGAGATCATTTCAATGGATGCAGGTGCACTATATCAGGGACTTGCAGACAGCCAGTTCGACTTTACAACATCAGCATGGCTCCCTCAGACCCAGAAGAACTTTTGGGACAAGTACGGGGATGATATCGACAGTGTTGCTGTCAACCTTGAGGACTGCCGCATCGGACTCGTTGTCCCTACATATGTTACTATTGATTCCATTGAGGAACTCAATGACAACAAGGACAAGTTCGATGGAGAGATCATAGGTATTGATCCGGGTTCCGGAATTATGCAAACCACTGAGACAGCAATTGAGAACTATAGTCTTGATTACGAACTTGTCGCCAGCAGCAATGCGGGAATGACAGCTGAACTTCAGAACTCAATAACAGATGATGAGTGGATTGTTGTTACACTCTGGACACCTCACTGGACATTCAACAGTTTTGACCTTAAATATCTCGAGGATCCGAATGGCGTATATGGCGAGGCAGACCATGTTGAAACCCTTGCAAGGGTTGGCCTTGAAGAAGATGACCCTGAACTCTATGGCATCATAAGCAGATTCAAATGGACGCATGATGATATCCAGTTCGTTATGGCAGACCTTACCGAAGGTGTGCCTGAAGAGGAAGCTGCACAAAAGTGGGTTGACAACAATCCGGAAAAAGTGCAGGAATGGATTGGGGAGAACTGAAGTTCTCCCTTTTCCTGTTCTATACTATTTCCTTTTTTAAATCTCTTTACTCCCGATTTTTGGTTTTATTGCTTTCAGCCGGGAATGCGGCCCTGACCATTTCAATGTGATCGATACCTGCATCCCTGAAAATACCTCCGTTTTCCCTGAAGCCGAAACGCCGGTAGAATTCGACGGCATAGATCTGGGAATCCAGCCTGATCCCTTCTGCATCAATTCCTTCAGCTTTTTTCAACATTTCTTCCATCAGTAAACTACCAACACCCTTTTCGCGATATTCTTTAAGTACACATATCCTGCCAAATCTCAGGAAACCATCTTTATGAAACATCCTTCATCCTTCCGGTTGCAGCCGGCATGTCACCATGATATACTATAAGGTGCTCCGCAATGCAGTCATACTTATCTATCTCAATTTCTTCGGGCACATTCTGTTCGATGATAAAAACCTGCCTGCGCACAGGATAGGCTTCCTCAAGTCCGGCAAGCCCTTTTTTCCATCTGGGTTCCATACATACACTCATCTTTTTCAGGGAAAACTTAGCATTCCAGAAGATAAATAGGTTTACAGACGGGACCCGTCTTTTTACGGATCACTTCAAAAACACAATTCAATGCCGCATCATATCGAAAAGCTTAAATAAAATATAGGAAATGTTTAGGCGTCTATATAATATATAGTCATGTAGGAGAGTAGTTATAAATAAAATACTTAGTATACTGTTAGTTTTCCTGATGATCGGACTGGTAGCCGTATCAGAATGCACGGACACATCTGAAGAAGAAATGGAAGAAGAGGATGCAGCACCTGAGGAAGAGGCCCCTGAGGGAGAGATGACCGAAGAGGATATGGCCGGGAATGCAAGCGCAGAGGAGAATGCTATTGCAGACATGAATGCTACCGGGGGAATGAACGAAACGAACGTCACCGGGGAAATGGCTGATGTAAATGTCACCGAAGAGGAGACATCAGTCACTGAAGCAGAAGAGAACACTACAGAAGAGATGTGATCCAAACCCTTTGAATTACCACAATTCCAGGAGAGGGAGCAGTGAACAGAATTCCACGATCTGGGATTTGTGGCAGTCTCCCTTTAAAATACTTTTTTGAACTGTGAATTTAACCAGTTGGTAACTCTTACCCCGGTTGAATTCAGCTGATTCATGATACATAATACAGCGGATTATGTTCCAAAATTCACTCATGTGCCAGTTCTCAGGAGCTTCCGATGATCTGTGAAGTTATTACATTGAACTGAAAAACAAAAATCTTAAATTGTAATTGGTTCTGCACTAGAACCCACACATTTTATTTGCAATATATAAAAGAGAAAGTTTATGAAAAAGATTCAAAGCATAATACTCGTCTTTATGGTCATTGGCCTTGTAGTTGTCTCAGGCTGTACAGGCACAGAGGCTGAGAACGTTGAAGCGCAAAACGAAACAGAAGTGACAGAGACTGTAACCTATATCATAGGAACAGAACCATACTTCCCACCATTTGAATATGCTGACGAGAATAACAGCAATTAGATCATCGGTTTTGATGTAGACCTTATGAATGCCATTGCTGCAGACCAGGGTTTTGAGATAGTCTGAAAAGACCTTGAATTCGATGCACTCATACCGGCACTGCAGTCAGGACAGATCCATATAATAGTATCAGGCATGACGATCACTGAAGAACGCGAGGAATCCGTTGACTTCAGCGAACCATATATCAATGCCGGTCTTGCCCTTGCAGTGGCCGTGGACAATGATGATATAACCGGCGTTGCTGACCTTGAAGACAAGGTTGCTGCTGTACAGCAGGGTTCCACCGGCGCTGCAAAGGCAGATGAGCTCAAGGCAGAAGGCCTCATAGATGATGTGATCTACCTCCCCCACGTCAATGATATCATCATGAACCTTCAGAGCGGACGTGCAGACTTCATGATCAACGACCTGCCGGTGACTATATCCTATATGAACCAGCAGCCAGGTATCATCAAGATAGTCGATGACCAGCTCCAGAGCGAGTCATACGGTTTCGCCGTACGCAGCGGAAACACCGAACTCCTCGACAAGATCAACGCAGGTCTTGCAAATGTCAGGGAGGACGGTACATACGATGAAATAATGGAAAAGTATTTCTGAATCCTTTTCAGGGATCCGCAATACCTGCAAACGGGATTTACTGACCCGTTTGCACTTCCTTGTTTTATGATCGGCCGGCCGGGAAACATTATAATTCAATTTACCCTGAGATCCTGCCTTAAGAGTACTTCTTTTTTTAAAGGATTTTAGCCGCACTTAATAGTCTTTAAATAGAACTTCTGTTTTTTATCAGTACTGAGGAAAAATCCCCGTACCATATGGATGGTTCAGGGACCATATGATCAGAATAAAATCATCAGGATGTATCGAAATGAACTCAAAGAACTTTACACCTCTCGTATTCCTGGCATCACTCGGGGCAGGGGGAATTGCAGTAATGCCCTTTGTATTGATGCAGTACACGGTAGAACATGGAGCTGAACTTATAACGAGGTCTCATCTGTGGTCACTGGGACTGTCCGGGATATCTGCTGCATACTATTACTCACTTGAGGCCATAATGATACTGTTCACCTTTATCCATCTGGCATTGACAGTATGGTTTGCCGCCGGCCTGTTCACATGGATGAGAACAGACAGTTTCAGAGAACTTATCATGGACCCTCTGAAGAACGCTGCTATTCTCGCGCCCCTGATATCCCTGCTGATGACCATGAATGTCATGATCGGACCCCTGAGATATTTCCTGCCTGTGATGTCGGATAACTTTCAGTCCCTGTTCCTTCCGGCAATGATATTCTGGTCACTGGTCTTTCTGGTAGTGATGGTCACTGAGATCAAACTTCTGGAGATATCCTTCAGCAAAGGTTTTGACATAACACAGATCAACTTTGGATGGTTGTTGCACCCATTCCTCCTGGGCATGCTGACCGTTGTCGGGACAGGCATCGCAGCTATGGCTTCAGACCATGCCATTGCAAACACTGCAGCCTTTCTGTCTTTGATCTCCGGCTCAATGGGAGTATTCCTGCTGCTTGTAAAGATGGTCATCCTGTTCAAGAGCCATTTTCAATTGCAGGGACTTCCGGAGAAACATTTTCTCCCAAGCTTCCTTATTGTCATACCTAACATAACCCTCTTTGGACTAAGTGCCTTCAGATTCGGCCACTTCCTGGAGCATACACACGGGTTCGACCTCGGGGCTTACTTCTATATGGTTGTCGGAGTATCGTTCGGGTTCGAAATATGGTACATGCTCTTTGGAATGGTTCTGCTCGGTGATTACTTCAGGAAGAACCATTTCAGGGAATTCTACGTGACACAATGGGGATTGATCTGTCCGTTGGTCGCATTCGTAGTTCTTGGCGCCTTCGCATATGATGTTGTGCTCAGTAGTTTCGTGGTCTATATAGTCCTTGCACTGATGATGGCAGTTACCATTGTGGTGTATTTCGAACTGCTCAGCAAGCATATCAGGTGTTCCTCATCCAGAAAGGCAAACCTGAGCTGTGAGGTCTGAGACCCGAAAGAATCTGTTTCCCGGATATTCTGCCACGCAGGCCGTCCCATGGGACGGTCCCCCTTTTTTTTAGCTGAGGGGCTTTCTTCTTTTCAAGCTGGAGTAAAAAGCGTTTTATATCCTTATCTTCATACCTTTTATTACCAGTTGGATGGAAAAACGGTTCTTATAAACGTAAAAAACAGAGGTTCTGAGTTTGTCTCTTTTAGCAGCGTATCTGGAACACATTGTAAAAGTGGTGCCTGACCTCATTGCAGGATCTGTGATCACCATTGAGATCACTTCATTTTCCCTGTTCTTCGGACTGGTACTTGGAACGATAGCAGGTCTCTGGAAACTATCAGAGAAGATCGTGTTACGGTATCCCAGTATCGTATATGTAGACTTCATAAGAGGCACCCCCTTCTGGTGCAAATACTGCTCTTCTATTATGGCATACCAGGACTTTACTCCAACGTGACCGGCAACCCCCTGCAGATCGACCCGATAGTTGCGGGCATAATCGTGTGCAGCATTAACAGTGGAGCATATATAGCAGAGATCGTTCGTGCAGGCATACAGTCCATAGACAAAGGACAGATGGAAGCTGCGCGTTCCCTTGGCATGAATGAAAAACTCGCAATGAGGGAGATAATACTCCCACAGGCGTTCAGGAGGATAATCCCACCCCTTGGCAACGAATTCATCGCTCTCCTTAAGGACTCGTCCCTGCTTGCGGTTATCGGCGTGCATGAGCTGCTCAAGAACGGACAGTTATACATCTCAAGGACCTTTGCGGCTTTCCCGGTGTACATTGCCGTTGCACTTATGTATCTTATAATGACCATAGCCATATCGCGCCTGGTAGCATATTCAGAAAGGAGGCTTGGTGTAAGTGATAGAAGTTAAGGACCTGTACAAGAGCTTCGGGGACCTTGAAGTATTGAAAGGTATCTCCATTGACATACAGGACAGTGAAGTGGTCTGTGTCATCGGACCAAGTGGTTCCGGCAAGAGTACCTTCCTGAGATGCATAAACCTTCTGGAAATGCCGACCTCGGGAAACATATGGATCGATGGCGAGCAGATAACTGACAGGTCCATCAATATCAATAAGATCCGCGAAGAAGCAGGCATGGTCTTTCAGCATTTCAATCTTTTCCCCCACAAGACCACTCTTGAGAACGTGGCACTTGCACCGATCAAGGTCAGGAAACTGAAAAAAGAAGAAGCTGAATCAAGAGCATTTGACCTGCTGAAAAAGGTCGGGCTTGGCGACAAAGCGCATGTCTATCCTTCTGCACTGTCGGGCGGCCAGAAACAGAGGGTTGCCATCGCCAGAGCACTTGCCATGCGCCCTAAGTTGATGCTCTTTGACGAGCCGACATCAGCTCTTGACCCTGAAATGGTCGGTGAGGTGCTGGCTGTCATGAAAGACCTTGCAAAGATGGGAATGACCATGGTAGTGGTCACACATGAAATGGGATTTGCCAGAGAAGTAGGCGACAGGGTCCTTTTCATGGACGAAGGCATGATAGTGGAACAGGGTACGCCTGAAGAGATCTTCTTCCATGCAAGGCATGAAAGGACAAGAGCATTCCTCAGCAAAGTGCTTTGATCCTTGTCTTCCTGCAAATAATAAAAAATCTTTTTCTCTCAACCACCGATGATCCGGTCTTCATCAGCCACGCCCCTGAACTCTCACAGGAATTACGCAGGATCCCGGGTCAGCGAACTCAAGTCCATATCCTGCCGCAGCCTCTCTCTTTTGCGATACTGGCACAACATGCCATCAACGACATGCCGATACCCTTGCTCCTGTATGCGGAATGCACATAGATGTCTTCAATGTACAGGCCCTGCTTTCCCATAAAGGAGGAAAAGTTATGAAAGGAAGTGACAGATCCGCGGGTCTTTCCCTGCTTCTGCAATTGCAGCCTCTGCATATGATCCTGGACAAATAACGCCACCCAGATACTATCTTCGCTCTCCGTGGTGCTATCGCTGAGACACTCGAAATCAGCGATCACCTTTCACATAGCTGCCCCGAATCCCTGTATATGGTATATTGGCCCTGGACCCGGGTCACTGCGGGATTTAAAGCAATATTATTAAAGCATTGGCAGGTTTATTGCTAGTGGAGTATAATAGAAAAAAGAGAGGAAAACGAGAAAGGTTAAAATATGGAACTGGTCATGCGATCTCTACTTAGCTTTATAGCTTCTATCCTGATGACAATACTCGTGACAGAAGCACTGGCAGACAGGATATTCTTTTCACTTTTTGTTGGCATTCCGGCGGGGATCCTTACCTTTATTGCCACATTTGTCTTCCTCGGTCTCAAAAAGGACATGCAGAATGAAAAGCCAGACAAATGAGAAAGTATGCCGGCTGGTCAGGAAGACCTGAACGACACATGGTGATCACATGCCCGTAATGACAATACTATCGTGTAAGATATTGCAGGACGAGATAATCCACCTGATCGAAAATGACCCGTCCATAGATGAACTCACAGTTGTCAGGAACAATGAAGAGCATGAATTCCTTGCGAAGCTGGATAAGCTGGGCCTGGACTACGACCTTAGTCCCCTGAATGAAATCCCACCTGCCTGTGTAAGAGAGGACAGCGGAAGATACACTGTCATTGTTTACCTTGTAGAGCTTGGCCTGCATGAATTACCTAAAAAGCTACGTGAAGAGGTCTACAGGGTCCTGAGGGAGATTTCTCCCTATTCAGACGGAATTCTCCTTTTTTACGGTCTTTGCGGCAACGTGCTTGATAAGGTTGAAGAAGACTTCAGGGGCCAGGAATCTACATGTCCGGTAAGGATTCTGAGGGATGATAAGCGGATTGTGGATGACTGCGTGGGTGCAACCCTGGGGGGCTGTGACGAATACCTAAAGGTACTTAAAAGGTTCAGTGATAAGGGCACTTTCCTTTTCACACCCATGTATGCCCACTCATGGAAAGAGATCATGCGCGTGGATCCTGTAAAGCCTGAAAAGACATTCAGGATGATCAGAAAGATGAATGAGATCACCGGCTACAAAAGGGTGGCAATGGTGCACACCGGACTGGACTATACTCCAGAATTCGATAAGAACGTGGAAGAATTCGCTGAGATATTCGATTTTGAGATACTTGAGATCGAAGGCAACCAGCAGATCTTCTCTAAATGCTACAGTTCCCTGAAAAAAGAGATGGGTCTGACCGGTCTTTGAGCCGGGCGTGATCATCCTCGCATTCCGGAGCATTCAGAAAGATATATACGTCATCGCTGACAGAATTAACAATATCTGTACAACACAACATATAACTACATGTCAGGGACAAGAGGCAGGATATTCTTTGTTTTATTGATCGTGGCTTTAGTATATGCAGGCATATCCTGGGATCCGCCACAGGTAGTTCCTGCCGGTTCAACTGGGGATATTATGAGATCAAGAGAAGAATTACTTAGTGAGGGAAACGAAATTGCAACATTTGCAGCCGGCTGTTTCTGGGGAGTTGAAGCAACCTTCAGAAAGGTGAAGGGAGTTAAATATACGCAGGCAGGGTACACAGGAGGAGACTTTGAGAATCCCACCTACAGGGATGTCTGTAGCGGCAGGACCGGACATGCTGAAGCCGTAGAAGTGATATTTGACCCTGAAATTGTGTCCTACGATAAGCTCCTGGAGCTCTTCTGGGCCATGCACGACCCTACAACACCCAACCGGCAGGGACCTGACATAGGGAGCCAGTACAGGTCAGCGATATTTTACCATAACGAGGAACAGAAAAAAGCTGCACTGGCATCAAAGGAAAAACTCCGGAGCAGTGGGAAGCATAAGGCTGATATCGTTACTGAGATCGTTCCTGCAGGCACGTTCTATCGTGCAGAGGAATACCACCAGCAGTATTTTGAGAAGAACGGCAGGGGAGGATACAGTATCTGAACTTCCAGGGACAGAGTATCTCAGTCAATACGTTTAAGGGTATGGAATACAAGATACTGCTACAATAAACAGGATAAACGGATATCTGTTAGTTGGTGAGGATATGCAGGAATTCACACTTGAAGAAGTTGCAAAATTCAATGGAAGAGATGGACAGAAAGCTTACGTGGTCTACTCAGGTAAGGTCTATGACGTAACAGACAGCGATTTCTGGGACGAAGGGGAGCACATGGGACTTCACAAAGCAGGAGTTGACCTCACTGAAAGTCTTGATATGGAAGCACCTCACGAAACAGAAGCCCTGGAAGATTACCCTGTCGTAGGCATCATTAAGGATAAGGAATAGCTGCAGCGGATCGAAGGACCTCTGCCAGCTTTCATGATATCGGCTTTCTGGCTCCTATTATTTTATCTATCTATCTATCTGTTTACCTATCCATCTGTCTTGTTGTCGCTTTAAGGAAGAAAACCTAACAGGCTGATTTTCAATCCTGATCGATGATCTTCCAGCTGCAGACCTTAATGCTCCCACCAACGGGACCTAAAAGGTCATAGCCACCTGAAAAGTAACCGGATTGCCGCATATGCCCTCTTCTATGAAAGCCTCTTCTATGAAAGAGGAGCTAGGTTTATCTAATATAGACTTGTATAGCATGCATCGGACAGGTGATCTTTTTTGGTAAGGATACTTGCAACAGGAACTTTCGATCTGCTTCATCCGGGACATATCTTCTATCTCAGTAAGGCACGCGAACTTGGAGACGAACTGTACGTCATCGTTGCCAGAGCGTCAATGATCAGGCACAAGCCAAAGCCTGTAATTCCTGACGGTCAGAGATTGAAGATGGTCAATTCACTGGCAGTAGTGGATAAAGCTGTTCTCGGAAGCGAATCCGACATCTTCGAGCCCATAAGGGAGATAGAGCCCGACATAATTGCACTGGGATTTGACCAGATGTTTGATACCCAGCAGCTTGAAAAAGAGCTCAGAGAGCGCGGGTTGCCTGCCAGGGTGGTGCGGGTCACGGGATCAAGTAAATGCCCTCTGTGCAGCACCGGAAAAATAATAAAAAAAATAATTGAGCGCTGTAATGAAAGAAATGCAGACAGAAATAGAGAACAGGTCAGCTCAATGCAGACTCGATCCTAGAAAGTCCTTCCTTTATGTTTTCCTGTGAGGTCGCATAGGATATCCTTATGAAATCCCTGCCGCTTTCACCAAAAGCGGATCCGGGTGTCACTGCAACGTGCGCATCTACAAGTAGCTTTTCTGAGACAGTGTCCCCATCACCAAACTCGCTCACATCTGCAAAGGCATAAAAAGCACCGCCAGGTGTCTTGCATTTTAGACCGATATCATTAAGGCCTTTGACCAGGATGTCACGCCTTGCCCTGAACCTGTCGACCATCTCAGTTACCGGCTGCTGCGGACCCTGCAAAGCTGCCAGTCCTCCATACTGTACAAAACTGGTTGCACTGCTTACAGAATGGGACTGGAGCTTGAGCATGCCATTGAATATATCGGGTCTCGCTGCAACGTAACCAAGTCTCCATCCTGTCATGGCGTATGCTTTGGAAAAACCGTTGACGGTTATTGTTCTGTCCTGCATACCTTCCATGGAACCCAGGCTCATATGTTCCCTGTCATAGATTATCTTTTCGTATATCTCATCGGAGAGTACAAGGATATCATGGTCAATAGCTATATCTGCGATATTCTTCAGTATGCTCCTGTCATATACTGCACCCGTGGGATTGCCAGGAGTGTTCACAACTATAAGACGGGTCTTGTCAGTAATGAATTCCTCCAGATCCAGTGGTTTGAAACTATCAGATGGATCCGTCGGGACCCAAACTGTATCAGCACCTGCAAATTTGATCACAGAGTCATAGGAAACCCATGCCGGGTCAAAAAGGATAGCCTCATCACCATCATCAAGAACGGTCAGCATGATCTCAAAAATAGCCTGTTTCGCTCCCGGCGTTACGAGCACATTTGAAGCATTTACATCAAGCTGGTTCTCAGTCCTTAGCTTCTCAGCAATCGCTTCCCGTAGTTGCGGAATTCCCGCAGACGGGGTATAATGGGTCTCACCCATGTACAGTGCATCTGCAGCCGCTTCACATATATGTTTTGGAGTATCGAAATCCGGTTCACCCAGACTGAAACTGATGACATCTGCGCCCTGTTGCCTTAAGTTAGTAGCGATATTTGAAACTTTTATGGTTGCTGATTCTTCCACTCTTTTTAGCCTTGATGATGTCATGAAGTCCCTAAGCAGTCTGCTTAATATATAAAGTTTTTCATGCGTCAAAGACGCTGTACAAGTTTAACAGCCGCTTCCACAGCACGCTTTCCATAGTCAAGTCTTTCGTGAGCTTCCATTCTGGTCATACCCGGTCCGGCGATACCCAGGGTTACAGGTTTGTTGTACTCAAGCGAAAGGTCGGTTATCTTCCTTGCAGCATGCTGTACCACGATCTCATCGTGTTCTGTGGCACCCTCGATCACGATACCGAGGGTGACCACAGCATCTATGTCATTGTTCTCGCATAGTTTCTTGATGGCCAGAGGCATGTCATAGACCCCCGGAACCAATATCTTCTCTACAACCTCTGCTCCGAGGAACTTTGCATGTTCCTCGCCCAGTATTTCCATCTGGTAGGTGAGGTCCCTGTTGAATTCGGCTATCACAAATCCCAGTTTGATGCTCATGTTGATCACTTTTATATTTGACAGATTAAACCTTTACAGATCTCAGACCCTTGCAGGTCCGACATCACTGAAACCCTGGCGTTGCCCTGTCCCTGCTTCCCTGATCAGTTGCTCAGGTCTGAAAAGCATTTTGACCACATTGAGTGCATGCTCCCTGGAGCGCTGTTCCATCAAAAAAGCAAGTTCTTTCTCATCCTTACATTCATCCTCATGAACAAATACCTCGATGATGTGGGTATTTGTCATAAGCTGCGCCTGTATTATCCCGGTAGATGCCTCATGTGCACATATCTTGTCCAGGTTCTTTGAACCTGGCATGCCAAGTGCCATGACTATATCGCACTTCTCCTCTTCTATGAGCTTTTTGGCTGCAACCGGAAGGTCTTTGACCCCCGGTACGGTCCTGCGGATGATCCTTGCAGAAACATGTTTCTGTATCTCATCCACCGCCGCCTTGCCCATGTTGAAGCGTGCGAAGGTCGTATCCACAATTCCGATCAACGCCATGGTCACCTGAAGATATCAAAGCAGGGCATCCAGCACCTCACTGGCAGCTTCAACACCCGCTCCAATATCTGATACTATGTTTCTCTTTTTAAGGACTACCTCGAGTTCCTGTATTGTCAGCATTATATCCTTTGGCTGCACGTTACCCATGCTGCCTATCCTGAAGATCCTGCCACTTAGATGGGCCTGACCGCCGGCAATAGTGATACCCCGTGCCAACATGTCCTTCTTGATATCATTGCCTGAAACACCCTCTGGAGCCTTCATGGCAGTAACTGTGTTAGAATAATGGCTGTGATCGTCATGAAGCTGGGGGAACATCTCAATACCCATTGCATCGGCTGCTGCACGTATGGCCCTGGCCTCGGTTGCGTGGCGTTTGATCCTGGTATCCATACCCTCTTCCTTTACGATGTGAAGTGCTTCCTGCAGGCCGAAAAAAAGAGGGACTGCGGGAGTATAGGGTGTCTGTGACTTCGCGTCGCTTTTCCTGTATGCCCTGAGGTCAAGGTAGTATGGGAGATTGTCCTTCTCTTCCATTGCCTCAAAAGCACGTTCGCTGACCGAGATCATAGAAAGGCCCGGTGGTGCAGCAAGACATTTCTGAGAACCAACAAAAGCAATATCAACACCCCATTCATCGGTCATGACAGTATCCCCGCCAAGGGTGGTCACACCGTCCATAATAAAGAGAGCATCATATTTCCTTGCAAGCTTGCCGACCTCTTTGGCCGGGTTCTGTATTCCCGTAGATGTTTCGTTGTGCACAAGAGTGATGGCCCTGGCACCTTCTTCAAGTTTGCTTTCAACCTCAGCGAGATCGAAAGAGTGACCCCATTCGTTCTCCAGAGGGTTCACTTTTCCATACCTTGCAATGATATCCTTGAACCTCTCCCCGAACTTACCGTTCTCAAGAGCGACAACGGTGTCTTCCGGACCGATCGTGCAGCCGACTGCCGCTTCCATTGCGGCGGTACCTGAGCCGCTTAAGATGAATATATCGTTCTTTGTCTGGAAAACCTCAGCGAGGATCTCGCAGCAATCATCATACACTGCCGCAAATTCTGCTCCCCTGTGGTTGATCATAGGCCTGGACATCGCCCGGAGGACCCGGGGTGCCACGGGAACCGGTCCTGGCATCATAAGAAGCGTATCTTCGATTTCCATGTAAATCTCCTGATAATCATTGACGTATGTGAATGGCAGAATCTCTCATAATTAAATCTTTGGCGACTGAACGGACAGGGAACATGAAATGTGTTCCCGGCCATTTCAACATTCGCTTTTCGTGCCTGATATGTAGCATTATTATTTAAAGGTATTAGGAAGCTTTGATCTAGTTACAGGTTCAGGTCGTAGGATACCAGTTCCTGCTCAAAGCCTGATACATGCGGAATTATCAGGGCATTGATATCCTGCATGGTGAGTTTCAGATCAACGGTTCCCGGGTCCCACGCCGACCTATTCACTCAGCAACTTCATCACATCGTGCTTTGTCACAACGCCCACGACCCTGCCCATTTCAAGTACAAGGACAGCGGGGTTTCTTTCCAGCATGTGGGAAACCATTTTTATATCTGCTTTGGGAGAAACGGTAGGGAAGGGATCACCCATCATTTCTCTTATAAGCATTTGTGACACTGCGCTTTTTTTCCTGTCTGCCAGAGACCTTACTATCATTTCCTCGGAGATGCTTCCCACCGGCACACCCATTGATATCACCGGTATCTGGGATATATTATGCCTTTCCATGATCTGCACGGCTACTTCGACGTGTTCTTCCGGCCTTGCGGAAATTACAGCAGTGTTCATAATAGTGCCTATCTGGATATCTTCCTTCTCAACCTCTTCGAACACATCGATGATCTTCTTCAAAGTAGATAGCCGGGGATCAACATCACCGGACTCTATTCTGGCTATCAGAGGCTGACTGACACCTGCACGCTTTGCAAGATCGCTCTGGGTGAGCCCGAGTTCCGTTCTCTTATCTTTCAGTTCCTCTGGAGTTGGAAGTTGCACATTATTACTGATGGTAATTATCATATTTAAGGCATACCTTCTCCAAAAACCTGTGAATGAGGCAATCCGATCAGCTCCTGAAATTCCTTTACCATTCGGACAGCATTCGATCATACCCAGGCCAGTATTAATTGGATCTATAAGTGCCATTGGTGGATCTATTTCAAAGGATTCCAGACATGGATAAACTCCGATTAACACAGATCCACGGTAATACCGGAATCTGAAAACATCAAAAGGCAGGATCTGTGTATATCCGTGTCCATGACAGAGATCTGGAATACCACAGCATCCAATGAAAAAGAACAGGCCTTTAAACTGAAATACTGACTGGAAAAGTTCATCTGAAATAGATAAAAAGACCTGCAATATAGGCTGCGTAACTCATAAGTATCACAGACCCCTCCCATTTTTCCAGCTTCCTGCCTGTGATCCCGAAGATCACCAGAATGATTATGATAAAGAGCATTGCAGGGAAATCGTACACCATTGATTGCTCAAGGATGTCAAGCGTCCTTATCTGTGATGAGGCGCCCAGGATAAGAGTGATATCCATTATATTCGCACCCAGTATATTACCAATGGAAATATCCTGGTGTCCCTTCAGGGTCGATGAGATCGCTGTTATGATTTCCGGAAGGGAGGTCCCCAGAGCCACAAGTGTAAGGCCGATAAGCATTTCAGGCACTCCGAGCCACTCCGCAAGGTCGATGCCCGAATCAACAAGAATGCGGCTGCCTGCTACGACCATGCTGGCACCCGCGATGAAAAGCATTATCTCTTTTTTCATGTACTTTGCAGGAGTCCTGACAAAACTGCCATCGGAATCACTGAAGATAGTGCGCTGGAGTTTGTAGTTATAATACATGAAAGCAACAAATACAGCCAGCAGAAGAAGGCCATCAAAAGAACTAAGCTGGCGGTCGATTGTTGTAATGACCAGCAAAATACCTGAAAGGATCATAAAAGAGCCTTTGCGTACAAAACTGTGTCTTTCAACAGGAATGGCATTGATCACAATAACAAGCCCCAGGGCAAGACCAATGTTGCATATCACAGAACCCACAGCATTGCCCACGGAAAGGTCCGTATGGCCAATGTATGCTGCCGTAACAGAAACAGCGAACTCTGGCGACGTGGTGGCAAAGCTCACGATGGTGGCACCTATGATGATCTTTGGTATGCCACTCTTCTCGGATATGGTCACCGCAGACTCAACGAACCAGTCAGAACCTTTGGTGATCATTGCAAGGCCTATGATGATCAATGCAATTGTTCCCATTACCATGGACTGCCTATACTGCACCATTGCATTTAAAGATTGGAGTTAGTGTGGGTTACAGCAGGAGATCATCAGGTTGGCTTCAGAAACCCCCTCCCAACCGGACAGTATCCGTTCATACTTAACCGGTAAATTTCCGGATTGAGCTGTCCCCTGAGAATATCAGCTCAGGAATATTTCAGACACGGATCAACGCAGGATCCATGCGGATTTTGCCGTTTGCCGGTTTCAGATGCCGGTGTTACCATGAATCCGTGTTGATCGGTGCAGATCCGTGTCCTGGGAATGAATATGGAAGATCAGCGGCTTAAATGAAAAAAGATCTTTAAACTGCAGTTCTGATCAGATAGCCTCAATGGTTCTGAATGAAAGAACAGTTAAACCCTGAAATCAAAAATATACTTGATGGCCTCAGCAGGCATCATGGATCAAAAAGGAGGACATACTTTTAATACAGTCAGACTTATTCCAGCCCCAGCATCGTTACTGCCGCAACGATCAGTATCCCCAGGCCCACCATGCGGGCAGAATGCTTGATGAGGCTCTGCCTGGCGAGTTTCCCGGAGAACACGCCGAGCACTGAAAGCACAATGATGCTGAATACTATCGCAACCTCAAGCTGGTGAGAAGGCAGGAGCACGAAAGGCAGGATTGGTACCAATGATCCTAATAAGCTTGCACCGCCATGGAAGAAGGAATCACTCCATATCTTCTTTTTGGTCTCCTCCTCCAGTATGGTGCGTCCCAGGCTCCTGAGCAATGGCCTTTCCAGTTCTGCCAGCCTGCCGTACTCAACGGCACTTTCTGCAAGATAGGATCCCACGCCGTTTGTCAGCGCCAGGGCTATGGCCCCGCCAAGTGCGGCATTGATCACGATAGAGGTATCACTTGATACATGGGATGTTCCGATAACGACTCCCAGAACGGCCAGTATGCCGTCGATACTGCCAAGGATCACATAACGGCCCTGTTCGGCCTTGACTTTCATATTGATATCTCTGAAAAATAGCTTTGTCATAATGTTTTCAGATGATAGGCACTTAAAGTAGATAAATATACACATAAAGCTCTTTTGCTTTACGGATATTAGCAGGTAACGTTTATTTCCTGTCAGAGGATATATGTCAAACTAACTGAGGAATCAACCCATGAAAGTCCACCCACGATGCACATACTGCCTGCTCTCAAGAATACACATGGAAGCGGAACTGTCCACGGATGATGAGGAACTCGTGCATGAAGCTGTAAGGGGAGGTATCGAAGTGCTTAACAGTCTGTATGAACCCGGCATTCCGACAGCGGCTCTCTCGACCCCAATGCACAGGAAAGCCTATGCGATACTCAATGACAAAGACCCCTACAGGGAAAAGAAAGAGTTGAGCAGCATGGTAGCAGAGAGATTCCTTCCCGCGATACGCTCCCATGTGTTCAACGGGAATGGGGATGATGTTGCCGCCACATTCAAACACGCGGTCCTTGCAGCCGTGATAGGGAACTACTTCGATTACGGGGTCATGGGACTGGAAGTACCTATCGACATTTTCGAGAGAACCTTTACTGAACATTTCAAGCGTGGGCTGGACATCGACGACACTGACAGGATGCTGGACAAGCTCAGCAATGTCGTGTATCTTGCTGACAACTGCGGAGAGATACTCATAGATACACTTGTCTTTGAGATGATAAAGAAAATGGGGGGTAATATCACCCTTGTCGTACGTGGTGCCCCTATTCTCAATGATGTCACCATGGAAGAGGTGAAGCAGTTCGGCATAGATGAGAAGGTCGACCGTGTGCTGACAACCGGTTCCAATGCGATAGGGGTCTGTCTTGACGAGGCACCACAGGAATTGAAGGATGCCCTTGATGATGCATCGCTTATCATCAGCAAAGGCATGGCCAACTACGAGACAATGTCAGAAGAGAATTATAGGCCCATAGCCTACTTACTAAAGGTCAAGTGCGATCCTGTAGGCGAGGACATCGGTGCTCCGAAGGGATGCTCTGTAGCCAGATTGATCGGATAAAGGAGGAAAATAAGATGTGTGAACTAAATGCCATAATGGTGCAGGGAGATGAGCGTAAAACAGTTATGGAATCCGTCATAAAGATAGTTGTGGAGGAGGATCTTATCCATCTTTATGGTCTGCTTGGAGAAAGAGAGACTGTCGAAGGTTCGATAAAACTGGTCGATTTTTCAAAAGGAGAAACTGTAATACTTGGAAAACAGCATACATAGTAAAAAATATGGAACAGGTTTTATAGTCTGTATGGCTCTTACATAAAGAGGATAAGAGTCAAGAGGATAAGAGTCTGAACTTAATGGGAATCTGAACTTAATGGGAGGGAAATAGATGTCAAAGGTAAAAGTAGCAATAAATGGATACGGTACGATCGGAAAAAGAGTGGCGGATGCTGTCAGCCAGCAGGATGACATGGAGATCATAGGCATCTCCAAAACAAGGCCAAACTATGAGGCCTGGGTTGCAGTCGACAGGGGATATGCCATATATGCACCAGCTGAAAAGATCGATGCAATGAACAAAGGCGGGATCACCGTTGCAGGCTCTGTGGAAGATATGGTGGGAAGTGCGGAAATTGTCGTAGACTGTACACCTGGCGGCATAGGCGAGAAGAACAAGGCGCTCTACGAGAAGGCAGGGATCAAGGCGATCTGGCAGGGTGGCGAGGAGCATGAACTTGCAGGGTGCTCATTCAATGCCAGCTCCAATTATGAGGAAGCCCTGGGCAGGGACTTCGTGAGGGTCGTTTCATGTAACACGACCGGACTTTGCAGGGTCATCTCTCCTCTTGACCGGGAATTCGGCGTGAAGAAGGTAAGGGCCACTCTCATGAGAAGGGCCGCTGACCCCGGCGATATCAAGAAGGGACCTATCAACGCGATCGTTCCAAACCCTATCAAACTCCCGTCACACCATGGTCCTGACGTGAAGACCGTCATGCCCCATATCGATATTGTGTCCATTGCAGTCAAGCTGCCGACAACACTGATGCACCTGCATGCCTTGAATGCAGAGCTTGACAAAGACTGCTCGGCAGAAGATGTGAAAGACCTCTTTGCAAAACAGCCCCGTATAAGGTTTGTAGGCCAGGGTATCAGCTCAACGGCCGAGATCATGGAACTGGGCAAGGACATGAGGCGGCCAAGGGGCGACATGTGGGAGAACTGCATATGGGATGAATCCATCACCATCTACGAAGGGGAACTCTACTTCTTCCAGGGCATCCACCAGGAATCTGACGTGATCCCTGAGAACATCGATGCCATCCGTGCCATGATGGAGCTTGAGAGTGACGGTGCAAGGTCCATAGCAAAGACCAACAAGGCAATGGGTATCTGATACCTGTCCGTCTTTTTTCTTATGCCCGAAGATGGTTACTTTCTAGATCTAAGCAACAGGATAGCTGGTGCAGTATATGAGAGAATAAAGGATATCGCCGGGACATCCAATGCGAATGATGTCATGTACATGGGTGCCGACGGCACTCCCACAAGGGTGATAGACGACATGTCCGAAAGGGCCATCCTGGAGATACTGGAAAATGAGAGGAGGTCCTTCAGGATCCTGAGCGAAGAGTGCGGCGAGAAAATTATCGGAGGCATTCCGGAATGTACCATCATAATCGATCCCATTGACGGCACATACAATGCATCCTTCGGGATCCCATTTTACAGCATATCCCTTGCCTTCACCACTAAAAGTCCGGGTGAAGTATGCTTTGGATATGTGAAGAACCTTGCGACGGGTGATGTGTTCCATGCGGAAAAGGGGAAAGGGGCATTCCTAAATACAGAGAGGATACAAATATCCAGCAAGGCAGAAATAAGCAGGTTCTGCATAAGTGTTTACGGATACCGGCCCCACATAGAAGAGACCGCTGAACTGTGCAGGAATGTAAGGCGGGTAAGGGTGCTGGGAAGCGTGGCACTGGAACTTTGCTATGTTGCTGCCGGTAAGTTCGATGCCTTTGTTGATGTAAGGGGTTCACTGCGCCTGACCGATGTAGCTGCCGGAAAACTGATTGTAGAGGAAGCAGGGGGAAAGGTCACAGACGGATCCGGAGCACCTCTTGAACTTGAGGACAATATCCTCAACAAGGTCTACATGGTAGCTTCCAACGGCCATGCACACGAAACGATATTGAAACTTTCAAAAGGAGGGTTGGCATGAGGGTCCAGAAGATAGGCATAGTATCACGCTTTGATAGCCAGGAAGCTCTGGATATGGCCAGAAAGATCATGGAAACCTTTGAGGATAAAGTCGACATCGTTCTGTCCCCGGGAACTGCAGAACATCTGAACATTGATGACAGATGCATGCCTGTCGAGAATATGCGGGATGGTGGTGTCGAACTTGTGATCTCTGTTGGTGGTGACGGCACCGTGCTGCGCAACATATCCAGGATGCAAGACCCGCTCCCTATCCTTGGAATAAACATGGGAACCCTTGGATTCCTTGTAGATGTACAGCCAGATGATGCCATCAGTTCCATTGAGAAAATCCTTAACGGGTTCACATACACAGAACGCAGCAGGCTTGGAGTGTACCTTAATGGAAGAGCCCTGCCACCGGCAACCAATGAGATGGTGCTTATTACCGCAAGACCTGCGAAGATACTCACTTTCAGGATATCAGTTGATGATTCCATGATCGAGGAACTGCGCGCTGATGGTGTTGTTTTTGCAACTCCCACAGGTTCAACGGCCTATGCAATGAGTGCAGGAGGTCCGATAGTTGACCCGAGGGTCGACGCATCACTGATAGTTCCGCTGGCCCCATTCAAGCTTTCAGCACGCCCATGGCTTGTTCCCGCAAGCAGTAAAATTGCAGTGGAAATGACCATTCCGGAAAAGGAGGCTGCTATCGTCATTGATGGTCAGCATTCCTACAGCATCAAGGCCAGTGACAGGATAATACTTACCCGGGCAAAATATCCTGCACGTTTTGTAAGCAGTTCGATCAATGGTTTCTATGAGAAGGTCCAGAGCAAACTTACATAGGTGTGCAGACTTTAGCGCAACTCACATGCAAGTGCCGGATATGCTTCAATTTGCTCAAAGATGCAGACACCTGCCTTCTATATGATAAATAAAGGTTGCCTTCTGGTAACAGGCTTTTAACCTAAAAAAAAGCTTGAAAAGCTAAAATTTATATTGAGTATCGGGGATGTTCATCACTTACAGGAATCAAGAATATGTCAGAAGTGGAAGCTTATTCAAGGAACAAACTGATCGATTATCTGAACCTGCCACCCCTTGATATAGAAATATGTGATGTCACCCTGAGGGATGGCGAACAGACGCCCGGAGTGGTCTTTACAAGAGATGAAAAGATCGCAATTGCCACAGAGCTCGACGCTGTCAAAGTGGAGATAATTGAAGCCGGTTTTCCGGTGGTATCACCTGCTGAAAAAGAGATAGTGAAAGAGATCGCTAACATGGGGCTCAATGCAAAGACATGCTGCCTGGCACGTTCTGTCATTGGAGACGTTGAGACCGCAGTTGACTGTGATGTTGATTTTGTTAGCATATTCATTGCCATGTCCGAACTTCACCTGAAGTACAAGTACCACAAAAGCTATGAAGAAATGTTCAGCTCTGCGATGATTGCCGTCGAATATGCGAAGGATCATGGTGTAGGGGTGAGGTTTGCTGCTGAGGACGGTACAAGAACCGATGTAGATGTCCTGAAAAAAGCATTTACAGCCGCTGAAGACTACAAAGTCGACTATGTAAGCATCGCAGACACCATCGGGATCCTCAATCCCAGTACAACTTATTATCTTGTAAGTGAGATCAAAAAGGTAGTTCATACACCGATATGCATACACTGCCATAATGATCTGGGAATGGCCACAGCAAATACACTTTCTGCTGCAGAGGCAGGCGCGAAACAGCTCCACACTACCGTTAATGCCATTGGTGAAAGGGCTGGTAACGCTTCCCTTGAGGAAGTGCTTGTCGCTCTAAGGATACAGTATGGGATAGACAGGTATGACACTGCCAGACTGACAAAACTTTCAAAAATGGTCAACGAATTCTCAGGTGTAAGGCCAGCCATAAATAAAGCTATAGTAGGCGAGCATGCATTCTCCCACGAGTCAGGCATACATGTCTGCGCCATCCTTGAAGAGCCAAGGACATATGAACTGTTCAGTCCGGAAATGGTGGGAGGCGAACGTCATCTCATAGTTGGCAAGCATACAGGAACAAAGGCACTCAGAGGTATTTTAAAAAGTATGGGATATGAACTTGATAAGGAACAGCTCTGTGAACTCCTCGATAAGATAAAGAACTGCACGGATGCAAAGAAAGGAATATCTCCTTCCAGACTGGAAGAGATGATCAGGAAGATATGCAATATCTAATAGTCCATCAAAGCATCTTTTTTCTTGCGTGAACCCGGTATCAGGCTCTCATCGGCCAGGTCACCGGCCTCATTATCTTTTTTAGATCCCGGGGCATACTCCTCATAGTAGTTCATCTCGTTATTCTCAAGTATTATCACATAATCTGCAGAGTTCCTGAGAGCAGTTGAGAAACCCGGTTCCACACCGAAAATAATGGTTTCTTTGCCGTGTTCGTTCGCCTTGTTCAAAAGAGGCTTGAAATCAGCATCCCTTGTGACCAGCGCCAGAGTATCGATAGTGGGATTGTAGACAAGTTCCATTCCTTCCACCGCAAGTCTCACATCCACATCACTTGAGCAGACGATCGGCTCAAAACCATTGTTCTCAATTGCTTCAACAAGCTTATCGGATGCATACTGGTTAAGGAACACCCTGCCGATCTTCACATTTCCATATTCCTTCAACACATCCCGTATCTCTTCGAGATTGACATTGAACTCCTTGCGGAGCACATTCGGACCATCTACAAGCAGACCTATACTACGCCTGCCGGTTTCCTTCTTGGTACTAAGGTACTTGACAATGGAGTTAAGCCCGGTTTTAACATTGGCCATGATACCTCTCTATAATTATACATAATTGTTACAGTTACTCATAATTCTAAAGTTGCAATACCTGCTATATATTTGCTATAGGTAATATAATAACATACAAATATTTGACTATGATAGCATATAACCCTTACTAAAAATCCACACAAATGCAGAATCCACATATATCGTCACAGAATATCTTCCAGCAGTTTTTCTTTTACATTCGCTTCCGGGATGGAAGCCATTTCCAGCCTGAAATGGTTTATGAGCCTCCCATTTTTTTTTACCCTTGTATACCGGATTTCACCACCATGTTTTATAAACATGTCCGCTATCTCTTCAAATTGCAATCTTTCCATTTCAGAAAGCTCGATCAGGCTCTCCCTGTCTGAAAGCCAGTTGTAGACCCTGAGCACGGAAACTTCCCGCACTCTTTTCAGGTTCTCCGTGTCCCTGAAGTCATCAACATATACTGAACGCTTTAACTGAGGGGACCATCCTGCCAGCTTTTCCTGTATATCTATGAACTGTATAGGTATCTCCTCATTCTCCCCGGGTCTTGGAAAGAAGCATTTGAGATGACTGATATCCTTTTCCACCGGATCACCTCTCATAGTAAGAATAGGGTTCTTGCCATTGATCATTCATATTGCTCTGCCGTATCCTGTATCCCATGAACAGACCTACCAGTATGCCACTCAGATGTGCGGTGTGCGCCACCATATCGTTGGAGCCTATATAAAGAAAATCGATCAGCACGAATAAGATCAAAGCATGCCATATCTTCATAGGGATGAAATAGACATAGACCCTTATTTCAGGTGCAATGACCGTAATTGCGGCAAAGAGACCCATTATCGCACCACTGGCTCCTACAACCGCTGCATCAGGCGAGCTTGTAAGAGAGTAGCCAAGCGCTGCCACAATACCTGCAACAAGATATACCTTCAGGAAAGTACTCTTTCCAGCCCTTCTTTCCAGTTCAGGACCGAAGAAGAAGAGGACCAGCATGTTAAAGAAAAGGTGGAAGAAACCTACATGGAGGAACATATGGGTTATCAGCGTCCAGGGACGCGATAAGATCTGTCCCGGTACCAGCATTAAGGCTTCAAAATAGCCCGGGATGATCTGCAGGATAAATGATAATATACATAGATAGATGATAGCCATAGAAGGGCTGCTCCTCATGGAGTGCCTTATATTGGAACCAATTCCTCTGATAGCAGTTCTTCCAGCATACTTCGCAGTGTCCTTCATCATGCTCCTGAGAATATCATCAGCTTCCGCAGGAGTATGATCGGCATATCTGCCACCTGAGCTATGCTGCCTTGCATATTCAATGCCCTCACATGCATGCTGCTCTGGAAGCCTGTGCCTGGAACAGAACACTTTCCCACAAAAGCGGCATTTGAAAGGTATAGGCTCTTCCTTGCCACATATCCAGCATTTTTTGTCCAAAACATTCACCGTATCAAAATATTCTGTTCCAATAAGGTTCGCATCAAATAAAACTATTTCCGGGGAAAAACGAAATATATGTTATCGATTGTCAAGAATAATCGTTATAGATATCGGAAAACTTATATGTGAAAATTACCTATCTGGATTACGTCAAAAACTGTCTGGGATCTATTTATTCCGTATATGTGGAACTATGAAACTTTTGTCACATATAATCGTGACAAATTCGGAAACTTTTTTATATGGGATTGTTGTATTAGAACACCCGGAATAACAGTTTCAAATTTATTACAAATTGGGAAGAACGTATAATTTTTTAACACGATTTTATTGTTCAGTAATACACCAGAACACCAGAGGAGGAAAAGATACAAAATGAGCGATATACCAACCGGATCGATATCCATTGAAGATCTGGAAAACGTCCAGATCACAATAGGCAAGGTTGTAGGTGCCATTGAGAAGAAAGCGAGTGACGAAGGGATTGAAGTAGGCCCTACTCCAAAACCCGGGATATCTACCCTGAGGGACTGGGACTACAAGCTTCTGTCCCGGTACCAGCCGGTCTACACTCCGGTATGTGACCAGTGTTGTTACTGTACCTTTGGTAAATGTGACCTCAGTGGTAACAAAGAAGGAGCATGCGGCATCAACATGGAAGGCCACCAGGCACGTGAATTCATGCTCAGGGTCATTACCGGAGCAGCTGCGCATGCGGGTCATGGTCGACATCTGTTGCACCACCTGATCCATCTTCATGGACGTGACCACCCCATTGATGTGGGACCTTCAAATCTGCTGGCCCCGAACATCCAGGCGGTAACAGGCATAAAACCTGAGACCATCGGTGACCTTGAAGAGGTAATGGACTATGTGGAAGAACAGCTAACACAGTTGCTGGCAACGGTCCATGCGGGGCAGGAAGGTTCAGCAATGGACTTTGAATCCAAGGCACTGCATGGAGGAATGCTTGACCATGTAGGCATGGAAGTATCCGACATCGTGCAAATTTCCTGTATGGGTATGCCAAAATCAGATCCCGAGGCACCACTTGCAGAGATAGGCATGGGATGTATCGATTCGACAAAGCCGGTTCTTCTTGTGATAGGGCATAATGTTGCTGGAGTCACTAACATAATAGATTATCTGAACGACCATGACCTGTCTGATAAGGTTGAGCTTGCCGGCCTTTGCTGTACTGCCATCGACATGACACGTTACCAGATGGACAAGGGAGGCAAGCCTTACGCAAAGATAGTCGGAAGCCTTGCAAAGGAACTCAAGATGATACGTTCCGGCGTGCCTGATGTGATCGTTGTTGATGAACAGTGTGTCAGGGCTGATGTCCTTGCTGAGTCAAAGAAGCTCTCGATCCCGGTCATAACCACCAATGAAAAAATAATGTATGGCCTTCCAAACAGAACAAATTCAAGTCCTGAAAGCATTATTGAAGATCTTTCCAGTGGCAGGGAAGCCGGGGCACTGATCCTGGATTACGATCTGCTTGCTGAAGTCTCGACTGAACTTACGATAAAGATGTCAAAAATAAGGGATGAAATGGGTATTAAGGCACTTCCCAATGAAGAAGAACTCAGGGAAATTGCAGCCAGATGTGTCCAGTGTGGCGCATGTGAGATGGATTGCCCCGATAACCTTCCGATAATGGCAGCAATGAAGGCAGGCGCTGAGGGAGACTTCACAAAGTTCGAGTACCTGCATGACAAATGTATTGCCTGTGGAAGATGTGACCAGGCGTGTCCAAAGGAGATACCTATTCTCAACATAATGGAAAAGGCATCCCAGAAGCTCATACGTGAGGAAAAGGGATATATGCGCGCAGGCAGGGGACAGATCAGCGACCCGGAGATCCGTGAGGAAGGTGTCAACCTCGTCTTCGGAACAACGCCTGGTATCATAGCAATGGTAGGGTGTTCCAATTATCCTGACGGCACAAAAGACCTGTACACAGTTGCAGATGAAATGCTTAAGAGAAACTATATTGTGCTGATGTCAGGATGTTCTGCAATGGATCTTGGAATGTATAAGGATGAGTATGGACAGACCCTGTACGAGAAGTATCCTTCCAAGTTCCTTGCCGGTAATCTTATCAATGTGGGATCATGTGTTTCCAACGCACACATAACAGGAGCGGCTATCAAAGTAGCTGCTATCTTTGCACAGAGACAGGTTGCCGGTAACTACGAAGAGATCGCTGACTACATCACGAACCGTATCGGTGCTGTTGGTGTAGCTTGGGGAGCGTACTCCCAGAAAGCATCTTCCATAGCCACCGGATGCAACAGGCTTGGCATACCAGTGGTTGTCGGACCGCATGGTTCCAAATACAGAAAGGCACTTATAGGAAAACCTTATGATGAAGATACATGGAAGGTATATGATGCAAGGGACGGCTCAGAAATGCCGATCCCGCCCTCGCCCGAATTCCTGCTGACAACCGCAGATACCATAGAAGAGCTGCTTCCAATGCTGGCAAAGAACTGTATACGCCCATCTGACGGCAACCTGGGAAGAATGATAAAACTAACTCATTACATAGAAATGAGCCAGAAGTATCTTGGCCAGATGCCAGATGACTGGTACAAGTTCGTAAGGGGTGAGACAGACCTTCCAATTGCAAAGCGTGAGGAGCTTCTTAAGATACTTGAGAAGGACTATGGTTGGGAGATCGACTGGAAGCGCAAGAAGATCATCTCAGGACCGGCAATGAAGCTGGATATCTCTTCTCAGCCGACAAATGTAAAGAGGCTCTGCAAGGAGGGATGCTGAATGGCAGTAGACACAACCAGGAATACACAGATCTACACTACCTGGGGCAGAAAGACGGCAAAACCTGTGAAACCAGATGTCGCAGGCAAGATGATCTCAAAAGCAAAAAGGCCTCTCATGGTTGTTGGCTCCGGGATCGTAGGCGATGAAACGCTCACGGAGAAAACGATCATAATCGCAAAGAAAGGGATCCCGGTTGCAGCAACCGGGCATTCCATGATCGTCTTCAACGGTATGGATGTGGACGCAAAATACATCAACGTCCATGCACTCGCACACTACCTTGGGGATGCGAAATGGAAGGGCTTGGACAACCAGGGCCCCTATGACACTATCTTTTTCCTAGGGCACAAGAAATATTATCTTGAACAGGTCCTATCTGGTCTCAAGAACTTCACGGACCTGAAAACTATCTCTATCGAGAGGCATTTCATGCAGAATGCCACACTTTCTTTTGGCAACCTCAGAACTGAGGTACACCTTGAAGCGCTTGACGAATTTATTGAGAACCTGTAATATAATTTCAATGCTGACAATACGGAGAACTAATAATGGCAGATGAATTCCCTTTTGAGATATCTCCCATGTTTGAAGGAGAAAGGATCAGAAAAGAAGGTATGTATGTAGAACTTGCAGGCCCCAAGTCCAAAGGCTTTGAGCTTGTGAGAGCAGTGGAAATGGGTGAAGTTGAGGATGGCAAATTCACATTGATAGGCCCTGACATCCAGGATATGGAAGAGGGTTCCAGACACCCTCTTGCAATGATCTACAAGATCGCAGGCGAACTCGTGGAAGCCGACCTTGAGTCCATTGTGGAAAGAAGGAACCACGAGTTCCAGAACTACATACAGGGCCTTATGCACCTTAACCAGAGATACGACATCTGGCTGAGAATAAGCAAGGATGCAGTGAATAAAGGAATGACCTCTTTTGAGCAGATAGCAAAGGCTATTATGATGCTCTTCAAGAACGAACTTTCATTCATAGAGAAGGTCGAAGCGATCTATATCACAGACCTTGATGAGATCGAGAAGGAGATCGGGAACGCAACAGAGATCTATAAGGCAAGAGATGAGAGGACCCGTAACCTTCATGACGAAGATGTCGACACTTTTTACGGTTGCACCCTTTGCCAATCATTCGCTCCGACCAACGTCTGTGTTGTGAGCCCGGACAGGGTCTCACTTTGTGGTGCTATCAACTGGTTCGACGGGAGGGCGGCAGCAAAGGTCGATCCTGAAGGTCCCCAGTTCGCAATCCCGAAGGGAGAGCTCATTGACGCAGAATCCGGTGAATACACAGGTATCAACGAAGCTGCAAAGAAGCTTTCAAGCGGCGAATACGACCGTATAAAGCTCCACTCGTTCTTCGATTGTCCGCACACATCATGTGGCTGTTTTGAGGTTGTCGGGTTCTATATTCCGGAAGTCGACGGCATTGGCTGGGTTGACAGGGATTTCCCTGGCACGGCACCAAACGGACTGCAATTCTCGACCATGGCAGGACAGACCGGCGGAGGTAAACAGGTCATAGGTTTCCTTGGAATAGGTATACACTACTTCCGTTCACCAAAGTTCATCCAGGCAGACGGAGGCTGGAACAGGGTTGTATGGATGCCAAAGCTGCTCAAGGACAAGGTGTACGACGATATCCCGGAAGAGATCCGTGACAAGGTCGCAACCGAAGAAGATGTGGCAGACGTCGAGAGCCTCAAGGCCTTCCTCAAGGAGAGGAACCATCCTGTACTTGAAAGGTGGGTCGAGGAAGAAGAGGAGGAAGTACCTGAAGAGGAGAAAGCTCCAGGAACACTGCCACAGGCAGGATTTGCCGTCCCGCAGATGATGCAGGCTGCAAACTTCATGCCATCCATGCCAATGATGAGCGGTGGCGGATCCGGCGGTGTAAGGATAGTCCTGAAGAATGCAAAGGTCAGCATTGACAAGGTAATAATTAAGAAAGAGGACTAAGAGAGGTCTTTTGTGGCTAAGATCATTGCAGTGACAGGTAAAGGCGGAACCGGGAAGACGGCAATTACCTGTCTTCTCATCCGCCACCTTACAAGGGGTGACAGGATAGTCCTTGCCGTTGATGCGGACCCTGATACCAACCTCCCTGAAACGCTCGGGTGTGAGCCCGGCAAGACCATCGGAGACATCAAAGAATACTTGTATCAGGAACGCGAGAACCTTCCACCCGACATCAACAAGGAATCAATACTTGAATCAAAGATCTATGAGACCCTTGAAGAGATGCCCCGATATGACCTGCTGGTCATGGGAAGGCCCGAGGGTTCCGGATGCTACTGCTATGTGAACAACCTGCTCCGTGGCATCATGAACAAACTCGTGAACAATTACGATGTGCTTATCATCGATGCTGAAGCCGGCCTGGAACATTTCAGCAGGAAGATATTCAGGAAAGTCGATGATCTCATAGTCATCACAGATGGGTCACGCAGGGGGCTCCGGACCGCAGAACGCATCCGGGAACTGGTGGATGAACTGGATACCGATATTTCCAACATCTATGTTATTGCGAACAAGGTCACAGATACAAACCGTGAGAGTATTGCCAGCACCGCTGAAGAACTTGGCCTTGAACTCATAGGAATGATCCCCGTGGACAAGATGATAATAGAGAGAGATCTTGCAGGGGAGCCTTTATTCGATCTGCCGGACAATTCCGCTGCAGTGCAGGAAATCGAGAAGATCGCTCAAAAACTTGGTTTGTAACAAAAATCATATGGTGAAATGCACATGACAAAGAAAATGAAATTATCGCAACTTAGTAATATGTTGCAGGACCTTGATGTCGAGTCAATGGAAGGTGTGACCATCGAAGGTGACATCGAGCTTAACATCACCGGTGGCGGAGGACTTGATCCGGCACTTGCCTACGCATTGGGACATGAGATATCCCATGTATCCCTGCACATGGCAAACATCGCAAGGATGCTGGGATTCCCTGCAGAACAGCTGTTAGCATCTGCTTTCGGAATGGCAGAAGCAGGCCAGCCCCGGGCACTTCAGGCCTCACCAAAGATACAGGAACTCCTTGCTTCCAAATTCGAGGTTGCAAAGATAGAAAACTGGAAAAGCCAGATACAGGAAGTCACACTTGGCGCCACTTCAGGCGATGGGGGTTCAAGGAAGAGTACCATAACCATTGGTGGCGAGAACGCACTTCCATATTACTTCGATGCCGGGATGCCGCACAGGAACCATGTTACACTGGATGTCTTTGACATGCCCATAAGTATGGCAAAGGCGGTGAAAGCCAACTATGAGGATGTTATTAACGACCCTGCGGAATGGGCAAAGAAAGCAGTGCGTGATTTCAACGCTGACATGGTGACAATACACCTTATTTCAACTGATCCCCTTATCAAGGATACTCCTGCAAAGGAAGCGGCGAAGGTTGTCGAGGACGTACTCCAGGCGGTCGATGTGCCTATAGTCATCGGCGGCTCGGGAAATCCCGAGAAGGACCCCGAAGTACTTGCAAAGGCTGCCGAGGTTGCAGAGGGCGAGAGGGTACTGCTCGCATCTGCCAGCCTGAACCTTGACTATGAGAGGATCGCAAAGGCAGCAGTCGATTACGGACATGTTGTCCTTTCCTGGACACAGCTTGAGATCAACGCCCAGAAAGAGCTTAACCGAAAGCTCATGAAACAGTGTAATGTCCCGAGGGAAAGCATTGTAGTGGACCCGACAACAGCAGCACTTGGATACGGCCTTGACTATGCATATTCGAACATGGAGCGCATAAGGCTTGCAGGTCTTATGGGTGACGACGAACTCACCTTCCCCATGTCATCCGGTACCACCAATGCATGGGGTGCCCGTGAGGCATGGATGGTCTCATCCCCGCTCAGCCAGGACTCTGACTGGGGACCAAGGGAATACCGTGGACCCATATGGGAGATCATTACAGGTCTTACACTCTCGCTTGCAGGTAACGATCTGTTCATGATGATGCACCCGACATCCGTACAGGTGCTCAAGGAGGTCACGCAGACACTCTATGGCGCCATCGAGTCTGAAGAGATAGACATCAGCAACTGGATAGGAGCGGAGGTGTGATAAATGAAGATCAACAGTCCACTTGAAGCTTATAAGTTCCTGCCTGGCACCAACTGTGGTGAATGTGGCGAGCTGACATGTATGGCCTTTGCAGCACACCTTATCGACAGATCAAAGAAGCTCACAGAATGTAAGCCCATCCTTGAAGACAAGTTCAAAAAGAAGTTCGAGGAACTTACCGCACTCCTTGCCCCTGAGATAAGGGAAGTGGAAATCGGTGTCGGTGACAGGGTATCAAAGATCGGCGGAGATGACGTTCTCTACAGGCACAAGCTTACATTCTTCAACCAGACCCAGTTCGCATACGATGTATGGGATACCATGGATGAGAAGGAACTCGTGGAAAGGGTGAACTACATACAGGACTTCAAAAAGTTCTATGTAGGTAGCTTCCTTAATGTGGATATGGTAGCCGTCCGCTGCACATCCAATGACCCTGCAAAGTTTGCAGCAGCAGTTAAGAAGGTCGTTGAAACCACAGACATGCCGATCATTCTCTGTTCCTTTGAACCGGCGGTCCTCAAAGCAGGTCTTGAGGTCTCAAAGGACAGGAATCCACTGCTCTATGCAGCTAACAGGGACAACTGGAAGGAGATTGCTGACCTTGCACTTGAGTACGATGTACCTGTAACACTCTTTGCACCTGATGACCTTGAACTGCTCAAGTCAATGGCAAAGACCTTCGCTGCCATGGGCACCGAGAAACTCGTGCTCGATCCGGGAACGTTCCCCACAGGCAAGCAGCTCAGGCAGACCTTTACCAACTTCATCAAGCTTCGCAGAGCAGGTATCGAAGGTGACCGTGACATCGCATATCCTATAATGGCAGTTCCATTCACAGCATGGATGGCCCATGATGACCCTGTAAGTGCATCTTACTGGGAGACCGTGGTCGCATCGATATTCACCATCAAATATGGTGATATAATGATCCTGCACAGCACAGAACCATATGCCATCCTGCCGGAGATACACATCCGTGATACCATGTACACAGACCCCAGGAAACCTGTTTCTGTCGATCCGGGTATGTACAAGGTAGGAGAGCCTACTGTGGACTCACCTGTACTGATCACGACCAACTTCGCTCTCACATATTACACAGTAGAGAGTGATCTCGCCTCAAGCAAGATCGACTGTTATCTCTGGGCAATTGATACCGACGGTATCGGCGTAGAGGCTGCTGTGGCCGGTGGGCAGCTTACTGCCTCCAAGATCAAGAAAGGGATCGAGGATTCCGGATTCGATCTTAAGAAGGATACAACACATAACACCATCATTATTCCCGGACTTGCAGCACGCCTGCAGGGTGACGTGGAAGATGAGACCGGTGCAAATGTGATGGTCGGTCCTGCAGATTCCGGCAGGATACCTGGCTGGATGGATAAGAACTGGCCACCACAGAAGAAGTAATTCTGTTGTAATACAGATCTCCGTGCGATCCTGCACGGAACCTCTTCTATTTTACCGAAAAACAGCATAGTTTTTGAAACATTTGAAATATAGTTGCTCACTGCAATATTAAATAACAAAATTATTATATATCATCCCGAATTATAATATGTGGAAAAGCATGGAAGCCATAATAAGACGCTCCGACAGCCTCCAGGTAACAAAGGAAAAAAAGCACTGCACTATCATTGGTAATGTTACAGATGTCAGTGATGTCTATATCCTCAAACTTGCCGAATGGGCTACCGGATCATGGGACTATGACAAAATAACCATGTGGAGAAAATCGGATTCCATGGAACCAGGGTACTTCATTCGTGACAGCCCCGGAGGGAAATATAAACTACATGTCCTTGATAATGAACAGCTGGAAGCCCTTTTTGGTGCATCACGCAAAGATAGTCCCGGGAGATTGCGTGACTGGAAAGAAAAGGGACTTGTGGCCTATGTGGACTGGCTGGTAGATCAGTAGATCAATTAAATGTCCCATGAGATCACAAATATCTTTTAAAAGCCGCAATCGTGAACCATTATTTCAGGATGCGTATCTTTTGTGAGGTCAGCTCTTGTCTTTGATTCAAGGTATTTCAGGTACTCGCATTTCCCGGTTTTCCTGAAAATAATGCAATTGCTACAGTAAAGCATCCTGTTCTTTTCCGAATAGCCGACAGATTCTATTATACACATTTTCCCACTCTTTCCTTTTTAAGTCCGATCACCATGTCCTTTGCCGAAGTAATCCTGCCGCAGCATTTGCAATAATAGAAGACATTAGAGCCTAATAACTGCCTCTTCAATTCCTTATTGCAGTGTTCGCAGGATATGACGATCTTCTCATTCATAGCTGCTACTCCATCAGATCTGATACTCCCCAACCCTTTATTTTGCTTCGATGCCACCGATCATGAACCTGATCAGTTCCAGGTCCTCCGGGTCGATTGTTCTCTCATACAGACCATTGACAACAAATGTGATATCGTTATCTGTTTTTATATTTTTGTACGATTTTGCATATTCTTTAATATTGCACATAATTATTGCTCCTTTCTCATTATACAGATGCAGTATTCCTCACTAAACATATATATTTAATGTAAATAATTGATATATTTGCCAATAAAGTATATATTTTATATATTAGCCCGTGCTATTTATCAGTGATTAAACTATATACGCCGATTTATTTATAAAGCAATAATAATTCAGGAGGCAGGTTACAGATCCGCTTCTGGGAAAGGGATTTGTAGCCAGCATATTTTAACCGGAAGTGAGAAGCTGCGTATATCCGGATAGTTCCTTTGCAGAATATATTGGATGCATGAGGTCCTGAATACGATCATGTGCATTGAACACAGATAACTTAACAGGGGAAAACATTATTAGTCCGGGCAGGGATTGTGGAACGATGAACTATACCATTTGTCCCAGATGCGGGAAGGATACGGAAAGACTGATTGACGGTCTTTGCCAGGAATGTTTCTTTGAGAGCTCCGACCTTGTGAAAGTGCCGCTTGTGTTGCACACAACTATATGTTCAGGCTGCGGGGCACGATTTAGCAGGGGCAGGTGGACAAATGACCTGAATATCGATGAGATCATAGTACAAACCGTGGAGGATGAACTGCTCATACATGAAAAAGCAGATGACATCGACATCTGTATCGAACCCGGACAGATGACACCACACCTGTATCGTGTAAGAGTAAAGGTCAGTGCCTCTTTGATGGGCGAGGAAGTCAGCCAGGAAGTGGGGGCCGAGGTACGCATCACACGCATGGCCTGTGACATGTGCAGCAGGGTCTCAGGAGGGTATTTCGAATCCATACTCCAGATAAGGGCTACCAAACGTCGCCTTACGGATGATGAGAAGAAAAAATGCATGTCCATTGTCAGCTCCGTCCTGGAAAGAATGCGCAAAAGAGGCGATAGAATGGCATTTATTTCTAATTCCATCGATGACAGGGAAGGCATTGACCTCTATATGGGTTCTGCAAACGCAAGCCGTGATATATGCAGGGAGACAGTGGCCGGGCTGGGTGGCAGTTTCTCGGAATCACCCAACCTTTTCACCAGAAAGGACGGGAAGGATGTTTACAGGGTCACATTTTCATTAAGGCTGCCTGAATTCATGCCCGGCGATATCATAGAGTTCGGGGGGAAGGTGGTCGAGGTGAAAAAGTTCGGCAGGAATGTGACAGGAACAGACCTTATGACAGGTTCCAGATTCATTTCAAAACCAGATGATATGCAGGGAGCAGAACTGCTTGCACGAAGGGAAGATGCGGTCAAGACCGTAGTCGTTGCAACAGAAAAGGATGAACTGATGTTGCTCGATCCCGAGACATTTGAGACAGTGACGATCAAGAGGCCCCTTCTGTTCACTGCAGAAGCAGGAGACGAGGTCCCTGCAATTAGAACACGTAACGGTGTTGTGGTACTGCCGGAAGGAACAGCAAAGAAGACCGGTAAATGATATTCAAGGATTATGAAGGACATACTTGTCATAGGATTTTCCACCCGCAATATAGTCTGTTCAGGAAAGCGTGCCGGCTATAATATGTTCGCCATAGATGTATTCTGCGACCATGACATGCTTGCATGTGCTGAAGCTGCCATGAAACTTGATGTGGGCGAGGGTTTTTTTACCCGGGATATTGAGCTTTCCAGGATATGCAGCATGATAGATGATTTCGGGATCGACTTTGATGGCATCATACCTGCCTCCGGCTTCGAGACAATGAGGTTCCCTGAGCATTTACCAGTACTCGGGAATGACCATGTGATCATGAAAGAGGTTTCCGACAAATCAAGATTTGCTGAAATGATCACAGCTATGGATCTGCCGCATCCGCAAACCTACTCCTTATCGGAAACAGGGGATCTCAAATATCCGGTAATGGTCAAACCCTCATGTGCCGGAGGAGGAATACTCAACAGGGTCTTGCATGACCGGAATGAGCTGGACTCCTATCTTGGATCCCTGGATAAACTGCCGGTCCAGATCAAAAAAGAGGATATGATCATCCAGGATTATCTTTCGGGCATTCCTGCCAGTGTTTCTGTAATTTCCACCAGGGACGAGGCACGTACGGTTGCCATCAATGAACAGCTGATTGGAATTCCCTGGCTTACAGAACTTCCTTTTGCATATTGTGGCAATATCACACCCCTCATAACACCCTGCGCTGACCAAATGAAAGATATATCTGAAAGGCTAATACATGAACTCGGACTTATAGGGTCTAACGGGGTTGATTTCCTTATAACAAAAAATGGTCCTGTGGTCATTGAAGTGAACGCCAGGTTCCAGGGGAGTCTCGATACTGTAGAGATGTCCACAGGATGCAACATATTTGAAGCACATATGCAGGCTTTTGACGGCATTTTAGAGTTGAAGGAGCCCCTGAACAGGCAATATGCATCCAGAGCCATAATTTACGGAAACTGTGATACGGTGATCACCAATGATATCCAGGGCAGGATACTAGAAAAAAACGTTGTAGACGTTCCGAATACAGGAGATGTCATACACATGAACGAACCGCTGACATCGGTCTTATCCACCGGAAGGTCCAGAGATACAGTGATCAGGGAGGCCAGGAGCAACGTCATGTTTATACGTGAATATATAAATAGGTATATACTCAGCGGAAAAAGTCCTGCAACAAAGGACAGCTGTGTCCATGATACCTGAATGGTGCTCCCTGGCAAAAGTTAATATTGTTATACATTACATAGACATGCGTTTTATGAGGTGAATGTTTTTTGATAGATCTGAATAATCCGGTTATCAGGGGATATCTTATCCGACTTGTGGGCGAAGAAGGGCTGGAAATGATAAAAAATATGCCTGAAGGTGAAGTTACGGATGAAAAAATCACAGAATCAACAGGCATACTTCTGAACATAGTCCGAAGAACGCTTTTTATTCTCAATGAGAATAAACTGGCTGTTTGCCGACGGGAACGTGATTCCAGTAGTGGATGGCTCACATACCTCTGGACCCTTGATATGTCTGATATCGAGCCACAACTTGTAAAAGAGAAAAAGAGACTCATAAAGAACCTCAGGACACGCCTGGCCTTTGAGGAAGACAATGTATTTTATAGCTGCCCCGAAGGCTGTACGCGCATGAAGTTCAACGAAGCCAGCGAATGTGAGTTCCTCTGCCCGTTATGCGGCGAGGATATGATGTTCGAGGACAACATTATCTTCATTAAAAAGATACAGAAACGGCTTGAAAGCCTTGAGAACTGATATGATCACTCCTGATCAGGCCCTGATGATACTTGAGGAAGCCGGCTGTAACAAGAAATTGATAGCACACTGTCGTGCAGTTTCAGGTCTTGCGTCATCCATTGGAAGGGAACTTTCTGCAAAAGGGGAAGAACTGGACCTTGAACTTGTAGAGATCGGCGGATTGTTGCACGACCTGGGCAGAGCTGAAACCCACGGGATCATGCATGCAGTCGAAGGTGCCAGAATGGCCGAGGAGAGACAACTTGACCCACGTCTTGTCCGGATAATAAAAACACACATTGGCGCCGGTATTACACCGGAAGAGGCAGTGCAGCTAGGACTTCCGGATGATGATTACATGCCACGCACCCTGGAAGAGAAGATCGTCGCACATGCAGATAATCTTATAAAAGGAACAAAAATGATCACAATTGATGAGCGACTTGCACTGATGAAAAAGAAGAATATCAGCAGAGAAAGCATTGAGCGCGTGAAAAAACTTGCTGATGAGATAGGCATTGTGTAGGACATGAGGGATAATTATTTATATAGAAATCACTAATGGGTAACAGTGCATAAGAATGCATGACACGTTTTTGTCACATTGTTTTTCTCATTTTCAGCTAGAGGTATAACTGATGACCGATGATAAGTATTTGAAAGGTACAACTACAGTTGGAATCGTTTGCAATGATGGTGTTGTTCTTGCAACCGAACAGCGTGCAACGATGGGAAATCTTATTGCAAGTAAGACTGCAAAGAAGATCTACCAGATAGACGACTTTGCAGCTATGACAACTGCTGGTTCCGTGGGGGATGCACAACAGATTGTTCGTATTATCAGCGTCGAGTCAAAACTTTACAGGATGAGGCGCAAGGAACCAATGACCATCAAAGGTATTACCACTCTTTTGTCCAATCTGCTGGGGGGGCAGAGATACTATCCATTAATGGTTCAGCTTCTGATAGGAGGCTATGACAAGAATGGCCCGGCCCTCTACTCTCTCGATGCACTTGGCGGTAACATAGAAGAAAAGGATGCTGTCTCTACCGGTTCAGGCTCACCCATAGCATACGGTGTGCTTGAGGACAGGTACAGGGAGAACATGAGCACGGAAGAGGGCGTAGAATTGGCAGTCAGGGCATTGCACAATGCAATGAAAAGGGACTCTGCATCCGGAAATGGAATCGATGTCGTAGTTATTGGCAAAGAGACTTACAGAAAGCTTGAACCAGGGGAAGTAAAGGATTTGAGGGAACAACTCAATTGATCAAAACATGCACATTTAAAATAATTTTTTACGATCTGAATTTTCATAACTTATATTTTTATTTTTTACAGGAAGGCTGTTTTAATGGCGGTAGAAGAAGTATTATCTGACCTTAAGAAAAAAATAGAGGAGAGGTTGCCAGATGGCACAACTATTTCTAATGTTGAATTTGAAGGCCCGCAACTCGTTGTTTACACCGAGGAACCAAAGAAGTTTGCAGACAACGGCAATATTGTCAGGAACCTGGCAAAGGCCCTGAGGACACGTATTGTTGTCCGCCCGGACCCTAAAGTCCTGATGCCTCCCGAGGAATCGATCAGAAAGATCGAAGAGACGGTCCCATCTGAATCCGTTGTATCTAACTATCATTTCGATCCGGATGTTGGCGAGGTGATCATCGAAGCTGAAAAACCGGGACTTGTAATCGGTAAACATGGGGAGACGCTGAGGGAGATCACTAAAAAGATAGGCTGGACACCCAGGGTCGTAAGGACGCCACCGATCAAGTCACGGACAGTGAAGAACATCCGTGAATTCATGCGTACGAACCATAAAGAAAGAAAGGAAATCTTAAAGGCTGTGGGAAGGAAAATACACAGGGGATGCACCTCCAGGGACCAGTGGGTAAGGATCACATCCCTTGGCGGTGCAAGGGAAGTCGGACGCAGCTGTTTCATAGTATCGACGCCTGAATCCAGGATAATGATCGACTGTGGAGTGAACGTTGCTTCGGATGACGACATGAGCCCTTACCTCTATGTACCCGAGGCATTCCCGATAAACCAGATAGATGCCGTTGTGCTCACACATGCCCACCTTGACCATCAGGGCCTTGTTCCCCTCCTCTACAAGTATGGTTTCGAGGGGCCTGTATACTGTACTCCACCCACGCGTGACCTTATGGCACTGCTGCAGCTTGACTTCATAGATGTGGCTGCAAAGGAAGGTAAAAGGCCACCTTATTCCTCAGCCGATGTAAGAGAGGTATTGAAACATACCATCGTACTCGATTATGAAGAAGTAACGGATATCGCACCTGATATCAAACTGACATTCCACAATGCAGGACACATACTTGGTTCAGCTGTCTCCCATTTCCATATAGGTGACGGGCTGCACAATGTTGTGTTCACCGGTGATTTCAAGTTCGAGAAGACAAGGCTGTTCGATGCCGCGGTCAATAAGTTCCCGCGTGTGGAAAGCGTGGTAATGGAGTCCACCTACGGCAGTTCGAATGCAATTCAGCCATCCCTTGCAGAAGCAGAGAGCAATCTCAAGACAGTCATAAAAGAGACACTCAGTAAGAACGGAGTGGTACTCATTCCAGCTTTTGCGGTGGGAAGGAGCCAGGAGGTCATGATCGTTATAGAGGATGCTATACGCAAGGGAGAGATCCCGAACGTACCAGTATACCTTGATGGTATGATATGGGAGGCAACTGCCATCCATGCCACGTATCCCGAATACCTGAACAACGACCTGCGCAGGCTTATCTTCCAGAAAGGCGAGAACCCATTCCTTGCAGAGTGTTTCCAGCCTGTTGACTCCAACGAGCTGCGTCAGAAGATCATTGAAGAATCACAACCATGTGTCATCCTGTCCACCTCAGGTATGATGAATGCAGGCCCTGTTATAGAATATTTCAAGGCTTTTGCGGATAACGAGAACAACACACTTGTCTTTGTGGGTTATCAGGCCGACGGAACCCTGGGAAGAAGGATACAGAAGGGATGGAAGGAGATACCATTGTCCACCAGCAACGGAACACTTGTCATATCTATGAACATGAGAGTAGAGGTCATTGATGGTTTCTCCGGCCACTCCGACAGGAGACAGTTGATGGACTATATCAAGAAAATGAAGCCACGCCCCGAGAGGGTTTACACCGAACACGGCGACGAGCGCTCATGCCTTGACCTTGCCAGCTCCATCCACAAGAAGAACAAGCTTGAGACAAGGGCACTGACAAATCTTGAAACTGTACGGTTGGTATGACCGTACATCTCTTTTCCCTGTTCTTATTATAGGATATTACCCTGAGACCGCGATAGCTGAGAGCCATACTGGCCATCTGCTGAAACCAGCTCCTTAAGGTAAACTGTTAAAGAAGCATGGTCTTTGAACACCCTGTCGGCCTTTGACAATTTTTCCGGATCAAGATAACTCGCAACTGCCACACAGTACAGACCCGCATCCTTAGCAGACTTTATCCCAAATGGAGCATTCTCCACGACAAGACATTCTTCTTTTTTGAGACCCAGACGTTCCACAGCCATTAGGTAAGGTTCAGGATCAGGTTTTCCGTTGCTGACATCTTCCCCAGATATGATCACGTCGAAAATATCCGGGTAGAACCTGTCCATCAGGCCTGTCAAAATAGTCCTGTCTGCGCCTGAGACAACTGCAAGCTTATATTGGCCATGCAACAGTTGCAGGCATTCACGCATATCAGCAAATGGCACTGCCCTGTCATTCTCCATGAAGATGGTCCTTTTTTTCCGGAGCAGCTCTTCGTAAATAGTATCATCAGCCGCCCTTCCGGCCTTTTTGAAGAATATGTCTGTGATACCTTTATGATTCGAACCCTCTATCTCGTATATCTCTTCCTCGCAGACCTTTATACCTTCATCTGCAAAGACCTTGACCCAGGCCCTTGCATGATAGAGCATGGAATCCACAAGCACACCATCCGAATCAAATACTATTCCCTTGAACATACTATGCAATAAGGCATCCATATTAGAATAAATTTCCCGGAATTCCTGACATGATGAGGTTTTCCCTGAAAACATGCTTTTCTGCCTGTCAGACCTTTGAGAATAGAAAGACCACATGCAAAAAATCCGCATGAGAAGAAACTTTCACTAATAATCCTTATTAAAAAACATTATATACAGGTAGTTGAATTTAGAATGATATGGATTCGTTTACAGCAATTACACTAGCGGTTTTTTTGCCATTCGTTTTGGCCGGTATATTGCCAATGGTCGGAAAGGTCCTGAAGAACAGGATAGGATGGTATGCATCTGCGGTGGCTTTCCTGAGCCTGATGCTTGTGGCATGGGTGGCACCAGCTGTTATCCATGGTGAGGACATCCATGGTTCTATATCATGGCTCCCTTCAGTGGGCATCGACCTGTCATTCTATGGCGACGGGCTCAGTATTATGTTCGGATTCATTGTCTCGGGAATAGGCCTTATAATCATGTCATATTCCAATGGGTATATGTCAACAAGGGAAGACCTTCCACGCTATTATCAGCAGCTTCTCTTCTTCATGGGCTCGATGCTTGGAATGGTATTCTCTGCCAATCTCATCCAGCTATTTATCTTCTGGGAACTTACAAGCATCACGTCATTCCTGCTCATAGGGTACTGGCGCAACAGGCCCCTGTCCGTCTACGGAGCAACGAAATCCCTGCTCGTTACAGCCACAGGCGGTCTTTTCATGCTGGCAGGTTTTCTGGTGCTCCAGTCCATGACCGGCACTTTTGATATCCCGGCGATCCTGCAAAACGAATCCATGATAGCGGTCATCAAAGGACATGAACTTTTCATTTTAGCATTACTCCTTATCCTCATAGGTGCAACCTCAAAGTCCGCACAGGGCCCCTTCTATATATGGCTTCCCAATGCAATGGAAGCGCCCACCCCTGTAAGCGCTTTCCTTCACTCTGCCACCATGGTGAAAGCAGGCATCTACCTTGTCGCAAGGATGCATCCGATATTTTCCGGAACCGATGCCTGGTTCATTCTTGTCAGCGGTGTCGGGATAATTACCATGCTTGCTGCAGGTTTTCTGGCATTCCGCCAGACGGACATCAAGGGAATACTCGCCTATTCCACCATCAGTCAGCTTGCCTACCTGATGACGATGTACGGCTACACGACCCATCAGCATCCTGGAATAGGAGTTGCTGCTGCAAGCTTCCATCTGCTCAACCATGCAAGCTTCAAGGCATGTCTTTTCCTTGTGGCAGGTATCGTAGCCCATGAAACAGCTACAAGGGACATCACAAAGATGGGAGGACTGCGAAAGGAGATGCCTGTAACCTTCATCCTGGCGGTCATTGCTGCCCTTTCCATGGCAGGCATACCGCCACTAAGCGGTTTTTTGAGCAAGGAGATGTTCTATGAGGCGTCCCTGGAAATGGGACAGGCACTCGGAGGTTCTTTCACATACATGATACCCGCACTGGCGGTGCTCGGAGGAGTACTGACCTTTGCCTATTCCATCAAGCTCATTGATGGTATATTCCTGGGAAAACGCCCGGCACACGGACTTCCGGAACATATACACGACCCTGGATGGGTCATGATCCTGCCAACAGCATTACTGGCACTGCTTATAGTATTGTTCGGACTTGTCCCTTCAATCCCTTCACACTACATTGTCGGACCCACAGCCGGATCGATACTCTCTGAAACGGCTGACCTGCACATTGAACTATGGCACGGGTTCACACCTTCGCTTATGATGACAATTGTCACTTTCGTTCTGGGCATCCTTACATATACACGCTATGAAAGCATTGCTGCCTGGCAGAACAGGTTCAACTCAAGGCATCCCATGATAAGTGTCAACTATTTCTATGACGCAGCAGTTGACAATGCAAAAAACATAACATCCGGATTCTCATCACGGATGCAGCCTGGAACTGTGAAGACATACGTAACTGCCCTGCTGTTGTTACTGCTGGTCCTGTTCATAATACCTGTCATTCAGATCTCCACCGATGTTATTCCTGCCGGCCTCAATTTTGACATACCACCATATGAGGCTATCCTGTTCACCTTCATGATCATTGCAGCACTCGGAGCTGCATTGCTCCCGCGCTACATACCCGCTGTCATTTCCCTTTCAGGGCTTGGGTACCTGGTCAGCTTGCTGTTCATTTACCTTTCAGCGCCGGATCTGGCACTCACACAGGTGCTCGTAGAAACACTCTCTACAATTATCTTCCTCCTTGCGATCGTGAAGATACCTCAGAGGTTCAGGGAGCGTATGAGCACTTCAGTCCTCACCAAAGATATTCTGATATCTTCGGCGGTTGCTTTGACCGTGTTCATTCTGATGATCAATGCAACCCAGGGAATAGTTTCTCCCTTTGAGAGCCTTTCCCACTACTTCATAGAGAACAGCCTGCCACTTGCCGGAGGTCATAATATTGTCAACGTCATAATCGTTGATTTCAGGGGTTATGATACCCTTGGGGAGATATCGGTCCTTTGTCTGGCGGCATTTGGCGTCTATAACCTGATACACAGCAGAGGTGAGGGAGAATGACCACCACTATTACAAAAACAGTAACAAGGATATGCTTACCTTTAGTGATACTCTTTTCCATTTCCCTCCTGCTGGCAGGGCACAACAATCCGGGAGGAGGATTCATCGGAGGGGTTATGTTTGCTTCGGTAATTGCCCTGACATATGTCGTTTACGGGCTTGACCACATCAAGTCGTTCTTTGATCCCGACTGGGGCAACTGGTTCGGGTTCGGACTGCTGCTTGCGTCTTTTACAGCCTTTGCGGCAATTCCTTTCGGGCATAACTTCTTCAGGAGCGCTGTAGAATTCCTTCACCTTCCCTTTTTCGGGGAGATCGAACTGGTATCCGCAGGTCTTTTCGACATCGGAGTATACTTCGTTGTTATAGGGAGTCTGCTCTTTATTTTCAAAAGCGTGGGTGATGACAGGTGAACAATACGCTGCTCTCATTGACCATTGCCATCATGTTCGGTATCGGCACATTCCTGATACTTCGCAGGGACATAGTAAGGGTCATCATCGGCCTGAGTGTACTTTCACATGCCGTGAACCTGCTTATAGTATCGACCGGTGTTTTCTACGGAACGAAGGTACCTATTATAGCCAATGATGGAGGACATGGGGTCACGGAGGAAACAGGTACCATCTTTAACGATGTGCTGTCCGAGAACATACTTGCACCCATACTTGCGCCGGGTCACTCCGTTGCTTATGTGGACCCCCTGGTCCAGGCACTGGTACTTACAGCGATAGTCATCAGCCTGGCAACAACTGCATTCATACTGATACTTGCATATCGTATCTATGAGGAATACGGCACCACCGACATAAAGGAACTCAGGAGACTGCGGGGATGAACTCACTTGCACAACACCTGCCGATAATCCTGATAGCCACGCCCATCCTCATGGCATCTCTTATGGTATTGCTGCGGTCAAGACCGCAGTTTCAGAAAGTGCTGAACATCTCGGTTTACTTTGTGCTTGCCTTCCTTAGCATAGTACTGCTGCTCCAGGTATGGAACGATGGTATACAGGTCTATGAGGTCGGCGAATGGGGCAAGTACGGCATATTGCTTGTCGCAGACCTGCTCAGTGCAGGCATGGTAGTGCTCACAACATGCATCTCGTTACTGTCAATGGTCTACTCACTGGACTATATCGAGAAGAGATCATTGAGTTCCACGTACTACCCGCTGTTCAACCTGATGCTGGCCGGTCTTAATGGGTCCTTCCTGACCGGGGACATATTCAATCTCTTCGTGTTCTTTGAGATTCTGCTGCTCTCGTCATGCGGACTTGTCATCGCCAATGAGCACGGCGGGGTTACGAAAATCTCCGACAAGATGGAAGCTACATTCAAGTACCTTGTACTGAACATGCTCGGGTCCATTGTGATGCTGATAGCTGTTGCTTCATTGTATGCGACCACAGGTACGCTCAACATGGCTGATATTTCCGTAAAGCTCAGTGCAATGAGCGCGGCAGGAACAATGCCATGGCACGTGTTTGCCATAGCACTCATGTTCATCGTTGTCTTCGGAAACAAGGCAGCCATCTTTCCATTACACTACTGGCTTCCCGACGTACACCCAACAGCACCATCCCCCATCAGTGCCATGCTGAGTGGTGTACTCATCAAGGTGGGCGCCTACGGTATGCTGCGTGTATTCTTCCTGATATTCAGGGACACCCTGTACATATTCCAGCCTGTGATCATCTATCTGGCACTCGCCACGATCATAGTAGGGGCAATCTCTGCAGTTGCGCAGAACGATGTGAAACGCCTGCTGGCGTACTCCAGTGTGAGCCAGATAGGTTACGTATTCCTTGGCATGGGACTTGGAAGCATATACGCGATCACAGCATCACTTGTCTACCTTGTTAACCATGCAATTGCCAAGTCAATGCTTTTCTTAAGTTCTGGGGCCATCATACACTATGCGGGCACGAGGGATATGCGAAAAATGGGAGGTATGGTTGACAGATTCCCTATGATCGCACTATTTTTCCTTGCAGGTGCAATGTCCATTGCAGGATTACCTCCCACAGGAGGGTTCATAGCCAAGTTCGTGCTCTTTGATGCAGGCATCACCGATAAATACTACTTTGAGATAGGCATAGCACTTATATTCGCAGTGTTCTCCCTGTTCTATATGTTCAGGGCCTGGCTGCTTATGTTCTGGGGAGAGATAAGGGATACTGAAAAGTACGGCGATTATTCCGCCCAGAAGGCATCCCCATTGATACTGGTGCCGATCATGGTGCTTGCTGTTGCCATCATGGTCCTCGGACTCTATGCAGAGCCATTGATAGCACTTGCAACTGCTACTGCAGGACAGATACTTGACCCGCAACCTTACATTGAAGCTGTACTCACAAGGGTGGTCAGATGAAACGTTACATATTCTTTGCTGCAGTATTCGGATTGATCTGGTGTTTTGTCCACGGCACGGTCAGTCTTAACAATTTCATACTGGGACTCATCTTCGCGCCTCTAATCATACACCCTTTCATGCCACTCTACCATTTTGAGCGCGGTTTCTCATATAAAAAAGGCATCAAGAGGATACCTGCCCAGATCAGGTACCTGTATGTACTCATCAAGGAGATCATAAAGGCAAATATCATGGTGGCAAAAATAGTGCTCCAACCTAAAATAAATATAAAACCAGGTATCATTGCAGTTCCAATCAGGACAAAGACAGACCTGGGGATCACCGCAATAGCAAATACAATAACACTGACACCAGGTACATTGACAATTGACATATCCGATGACAGGTCTGTCCTCTATGTCCATACGATCGATGCATCGGACCCGGAGAATGTTGCCAGTTCCATCAGGGACGATCTGGAAAAATATGTACTGGAGGCTTTCGAATGATCTCAATGTTCACCCTGGCAATAATTTTCATGGTGCTTGCCATCATACCCTGCATCTACAGGATAATAATGGGGCCGACAATACCAGACAGAGTGATAGCACTTGATGCAATGACAACTGTGATCGTTGTAATGCTCGGTGCGTATTCATTTGACCAGGGCTCTGTATTCTATATGGATGTGGCACTTGTGCTTTCGATCATCGCATTCGTGGGAACTGTGACTATAGCTAAATACCTGGACGAAGGAGTGATTCTGTGAGCACGGCCGGAATTGTTCTTGAGGTATTGAGCAATGTATTCCTTGTGGTCGGTCTGCTCTTCGTTTTCCTTGGAATGCTGGGGCTTGTAAGGCTCCCTGATGTATATAACCGCCTGCATACTACAACAAAGATAGGTACGCTGGGAGCATTCGGAGTAATGCTGAGCATCCTTATGAAAGTAGGCTTCTCTCCCATTGGGGTGAAGGCCATAACGGTAGGCATGTTCCTTCTGCTGACAGCCCCTATTGCAGCCCACATGATCAGCCGTGCAGCCCACAGGCATGGAGTAGGCCTTTGTGATGAATCGGTGATAGATGAATATGGCAAGGTCAACACTCTCAAGAAGAATGAATAATTTCTGATGTAAGCCTGAATATGGATCCTCCAGCTGACCGTGAAAATTCCCGAGGTCACCTGTGAGCTTTTTTCAAACATATGTTCCAGGTTTTCCGGAATGAAAAAGAATATCCCCTGACAGGGACCAAAAATGAATAGGCTGGGCAATGATTACCAGATCCTGCCAGCTGGCACCGAAGCATGCC
>JAFGCK010000013.1 GCA_016932675.1 Methanosarcinaceae archaeon
TCTCAAGCTTGCCTTCAGAGGCATGCAGGTCTATAAACGCTGCAAACCCGCTGGCCGCCATCCCGGGATTGACAACAACTGTTCCGTTCCTTTTTTCCATACCTCTTGCTTCGTGTATATGACCGCACACTATCAGATCGACCTTCCCCAGAAAAGCGGCGATGGACCTGCATCCCACATGTCTGCCACCAACCGTGTCCAGGACACCGTACGGAGGCGCATGTGTGAGCAGTACGACAGGATTTCCACTCTCTTTTGCTGCATCCATGGACTCCTCAAGGCCTCTGGCAATATCGCATTCCTCAATTTCAAAGGGTGTGCAAAAAGGTGTGGGGTTCGATCCGCCGGCACCAACGAAAGTAATACCTTCATAGTTAACAGACCGATTATGCAGGTTGATGGCAGATGAAGCATCCAGCACATCAATGATCGATTGCGGGTCACAGTTCCCGGGAATTGCCATGACCATCTGATCAAAGATACCTATTAGTTCATGTGCCTTCTCGACAGGTCCGAAATTGGTTATATCACCTGCAATGAGCACGACATCCACCTTGCCGGATAACTCCAGCAAGCTCCTGATGGATGAATAATTTCCATGAGGGTCTGCAATTGCGAATATTCTCATATGCCTACCTGCATTTCCGCCAGATATTAACATTATCCTCAGAAGGATCTGTCACCGCCCAGCAGCGATCCCAGTGTGCTTTCACCTATTCCGGCAGCACCTTTTGATTCGCCCCTGCGCTGGTATCTTGAAGCAGCTACAATCCTGTCCGCAAGACGCGAGAACGGCAGGCTCTGCAGATAGACCAATCCGGGTCCTCTCAGGACAGCAAGCACCAGCCCCTCGCCTCCGAAAAGGGCATTCCTGAAACCACCGGTCAGTTGTATATCATAATCAATGCTGTCAGAGAAAGCGGCAAGACAACCTGTATCCACCCTGAGCGTCTCGCCTGCCTGAAGCTCCTTTTCTATGATGGTCCCGCCTGCATGCACAAAGGCCAGTCCATCGCCTGTGAGTCTCTGCAGTATGAAACCCTCGCCTCCGAAAAGGCCGGCACCGATCTTCCTGGTTAAGGCTATCTCGATCTCGATACCCTTTGCAGCGCAAAGGAAAGAATCCTTCTGGCACAGGAAACGACCGCCGTGTTCCGACAGGTCAATTGGAAGGACCTTGCCCGGATATGGAGCACTGAAGGCGACATGCCCTTTATCCCCTCCCTCATGTATGAAACTTGTAATAAAGAAACTCTCGCCGGTAAAAGCACGTTTTAAACCCTTGAGCAGTCCGCCTCCGGTAGATGTCTGCATTTTTATCCCGGGTCCCATATACAACATAGCGCCGGCTTCGGCTCTAACAGACTCGCCGGGATCAAGCTCGATCTCTACTATCTGCATATCATTACCAATAATCCTATAGTCTACCTCATCTGCCATCTTATATTCTCCTTTAGTTCTTAAGCTGGGACACTGAACCCGGTTAAGAATTGTGGATCAACTTTTATTAATTTATCTGTGATAGAAATAATAAATTCACGTCGACCTTTTTTCCCCTGTCAGAGCTCAACTGAACTTGAATAAATTAATATAGGTCCTTTGCATACACAGTTGTTGATAATTGTGTCTGAAGAAGATAACCACCTCCCATTTAAACGATATCTGATGGATCTGTCTCCCTGCAGGCACGGGGGGCAATTGGACAAGATCTCTGAAGAGTTGCATCTGCCGGAATCAGATATTATTGATTTCAGCGCCAGCCTGAATCCTGCAGGGAACCCCTTTGCATCCAAAGAAAGCGGCCTTGATATCAAAAAAGTCTGTAACATTGCTGCAGCGAAATCAGGACAGTACCCTGATAACCGCTATATTGAACTCAGGTCTGCGGCTGCCAGCTACCTCGGAACCGGCATAGCCTGCGATAACATAATACCTGGCAACGGTCCATGCGAGCTTTTCAGGCTTATACTTGAATGTACTGTGAAGGAAGGAGACCATATAATTGTCCCGATACCGTCCCCGGTTGAATACCAGCATTCCTGCCGGACTTTTGGAGCCATGCCCCAGCAGATCGAACTGAGCGATATGTTCCGGCTGCCTAAAAGAACAATTGAGAAGGCAAGGCTCATATTTTTCTCAAATCCAAATAATCCCACAGGAGAACTGACATCGCGTGAAGAGCTACGGGAATTTGCCTCAAAGTGTGCAGAACATCAGACACTCCTGATAGTAGACGAATCCTTTATCGAACTATCGGACCCATGCCAGAGTGTCGCAGACCTTGCGGCAGGCAATGATCACCTTATCGTCATCCGTTCCATCGTAAATGCCTTTTCACTTCCCGGGACCAGGTTTTCCTATGGAGTTGCATCCCGGGAAATGGCTGCAAGGCTGAACTCGGCCAGACTTTCATGGAACATCGGTGCATTTACCGAGGCTGTTGCAACATCTATCCTTAAAATGGATGGTGGTCCTTTTAGCACATACCTAAAAGAATCAAGGAAATTCATCCTCAAAGAAAGAGAATACATTATTGCACGTCTTACGCCCCTTTATGGTTTCAAACCCCTGGAAAGCAGTGCTAACTACGTGCTGGTGGATATGGGGGGGCATTTCATGGACTCAGAAAAGTTCGTCATGTATTTTGCTTCCCATGGGATCCTAATACGTGAATGCAGCGATTTCTTTGACGGGAAAAAACGCTATATACGGCTGGCAGTACGTTCCAGGGAAGATTTTGAGAAACTCATTGGTAAACTGGATGATGTATATGCTGAGTACAGCAAGGAAGCTGCAAAGGAAAAACTCGAGGAGATCATAGAACATCCGGAATCTGCTGCCCGTGGAACATGTAGCTACTATCCATGCCATTTTCAGGGACAGGACTGTACATTCTGTTTCTGTCCGTTCTACCCATGTGAGAATGAGAAGACAGGGGGGTTCTGGATGGAAAGTGCAACTGGAGGCAGGGTATGGAGCTGCGAGAACTGCACCCTTGTGCACCAGCCAAAGATAGCGAAGAAGATACTGGATATACTTATGGAGGACAGGGATACAGAAAAGAATATTCAGAAAGCCTGGAAAGAGGTGTTACTGCCTCTTCTTTAGGCTCCGGCATTTCCTGTATATCATTTAATTGATTAAGTTAATATAGGTCCAGTAAAACTACAGTTTGTGATTATCGTGTCCGAAAAAAAAGTACCTCTTCCGGTAAAGGAATATCTTCTTGCACTTGAGCCCGGTGCACATGGCGGATTGATCCGAAAAAGCTCTCAGGAACATGCCATACCTGAGAGTGAGATACTCGATGCGAGTGCGAGCCTGAACCCGTTTGGAACACCCTTTGAACATTCTTATACAGGGCTCAGCCTCGATCCTTTAATGGAAAAAGGTCTTGAAAGGATAGGGCAATACCCTGACAATCGTTATCTTGAGTTCAAGCAGGCGGCTGCCCAATTCATAGGAATGGGGGTAAGGCCTGAAAATATAATCCCGGGAAACGGATCAACTGAGATCATACGTCTAGTTGCGGAGTGTGTGATAGAAGAAGGAGATACCGTCCTCATCCCGCAGCCGACCTTCAGTGAATATGAGGTTCAGTGTAAGGTGCTTGGTGCAAATATAGTCTATATCCGGCAGGAGGAACTGAACGATCTTAACGGGGAGATCCTTGAAGATGCAAAGATACTGTTCGTGTGCAACCCCAATAACCCTACAGGAAAGCTATTTACAAAAGAGCAGATCGCTTTCATGGTGGAAAAATGTGCTCAACATCATACATTGCTCTTTGTTGATGAGGCTTTCATTGAACTTGCAGATCCCACACAGAGCGTTGCGGATATGGTAGAGGGGAACGAGTATCTTTTCATACAACGCTCCATGACAAAGGCATTTTCCATTCCCGGCATAAGGATGGGGTTTGGCATCGCATCCACATCGTTTGCGAAGGTGCTGGACAATGCAAGGCTTTCCTGGAATATGGGATGTATGGCAGATACCATTGCAACAGCTCTTCTGAAAATGGAAGGCGGTGTTAACAGCAAATACCTCCGGGATTCAAGGGAGCTGATCAAAACCGAAAGGAACTTCCTTACCCAAAAACTTACACGACGTGGTTTCAAACCGTTCCTGAGCAGTGTGAACTATATTTTCGTAGATATCTCGGAATTCTCCATGAACTCCACAGAACTTGCACAGCGCATGGCTGCGCACGGGATATTGATACGGGACTGTAATTCCTTCCAGGAGACAGGGGACAACTACATACGTGTAGCTGTAAGGACCAGAGAGGAGAATGAACGCATCTCAAACACGATCAAAGAGGTCGTCAATGAATGGGGCAGGGAACAGGCCGAGGCAATGCTTGAAAGGAATCTTAAAAAAGCTGCTGAATGCGGGCGCCTGGGCAGCAACCTGAGCTGTGAATACTATCCCTGCCATTTTGAGGGGCAGGACTGTACTTTCTGCTTCTGCCCGTTCTATCCATGTAAGGACGAACGTACCGGTGGCCAGTGGATAGAGAGTTCCTCCGGAGATAATGTCTGGAGCTGCCTGTACTGTAATATCATCCACGAGCCGGAAGTTGTCGATGATGTACTTGCTGTCCTGATAAAGGAAGGAAGGAACAGGGAAAGTATCAGAAAAGCCTGGAAAAACGCCCTGGAGCCCCGTTTATGATATTGCCGGTGCAACTTGTACCAGAAGACCTTGTCATCATCCTTTTTCTGGCCTATGCAATGGACCTGGCTTTCAATGAACCGCCTTTTGCGGTTCACCCTGTGGTATGGATGGGGAATCTTATCTCAAAGCTCAGAAAAATAGAACCTCCAAAGTACAGAAAAGCATATGGTGTCCTGTTGGCACTGATCACTATCACCTTTGCTGCAGCCATAGCCTATGCAGTGCTGCTGGTCTTCAGCATTGAGGCCATACCCGGGATCGTCCGCTTTTTGATTGCGGCCTATTTCCTGAAAGCAACGTTTGCCGTACGGTGTCTTTTCGAAGCCGCCCGCGAAATAAGAAGTAAACTGGAAACAGGTAAGCTCGTTGAGGCCAGACAGGGCCTGTCCATGTATGTAAGCAGAAACACTTCAAAACTTGATGAGAGCCATATATCTTCGGCGATAATAGAAACAGTCTCTGAGAACTATGTTGATGGCATTCTGACCCCTCTCCTGTTCTATGCCTGCTTCGGCACCTGGGGTCTGGTGGCAGCCTATGTCTTCAAGGCAACCAGTACCCTTGATTCAATGGTTGGTTACAAGGATGAGAAACACCTTCATATAGGATGGTTCTCTGCAAAACTCGATGATCTGTTAAACTGGATACCTGCAAGATTATCGATATTCTTTATCTTTCTGGGATCTTCTGTAATAGCTCTGTCATTGAAAAGCTACAAGAAGATCAGTCCTGCAGACGCTGTCAGCCTTGCACTCAGTGATGGCCACAATACTCCCTCCCCTAATTCAGGATATCCCATGGCTGCGATAGCCGGTGCATTGAGGATACGGCTGGAAAAACCAAATACCTACATACTTGGAAAAGATAATGCTTATCCGGTACAGGAAGATGTAAGACTTACAGCCTGGATAGTAATGATAGCCTCATTTCTGGCAATCCTTGCATCTGCATTGATTATTTATGGAATGGGATTTCTAACGTTATCTTGAATTGCGGTATATCAGGTATACTTAATGTTTGGAGTAATCTCAATGAAATTATCGGATATAGAAGCTGAAGACCTTAAGAAGGACCAATCTGAAGAACTGGAAGGAGAAGTTACCCATACCATCCTTGAAATACTGGAGGATGAGGGTATTACTGTAGACATGCTCGTTGATGCTGCGATGGCATTATATGCTCCTCATCCAGGTATAGAGACAAGGGAACTTGCCGAAAAGAGGTTCCTGGAAGAACTTGACATTGCCCTTTCCGATCCCAACCTGTGCCTGCTCATCTACTCCGGGATACTCCTTGAAAGGGAAGGGCGGGCAGGCACATTACCGAATATAAGCAAAAGTTCCTATGAAAGGGACCTGACCTTCATAATAGCAGATGAAGTTCTTGGTATGAGCATTTCAAAATATATCTGCGGTGACAAGGGAATGTTCGAGTTTGTCAGGTTCGATAAACAAAAACCAGGCATTCTTGCAACCCTGGGTCCTTTCATGGATGATGTTATCGGTGGTCTTATAGGGGGTGTCTCAGCAAACATGTATACAAGAAGTATAGCTGAAGCAGCCGCTTCTGCCAAAAAGGGATCCAAAGAAAAGAAGAAGGGGCCGGATAGTGACATGAGTGGTGTGATCGCAGGATGAATGGCTTTTTGCTGGCAGTGCGCTCGAGTTTCGGTTTTCTTTCGACCATCCCTGTCGGGATCACCATGGAAGGGCTTGATGAATTCTTCAAGCGGACATATCTGCATATACTCGTAGGAATGGTTCTTGGCCTTATCACGGGTGCAGTGGCCTATGTCCTGGGATCGTTCCTTTCTTCGCAACTTAGTGCCGTATTGATCATAGTCTTTGTTTATTTTCTGACAGGACTGAACCATCTGGACGGCATTGCAGACCTTGGTGATGGGTTGACAGCCCATGGGTCCCGTGAGAAGAAGCTTAAAGCATTAAAGGACATGTCACTTGGGATCGGAGGTGTCACATTTGCTGCCCTGACGCTTATCACATTCTATGCAGCCCTTGTGTCACTACAGGCAGAAGCCTTAAATGTGGGCAAATCCGTTGCCGGCATGGCAACTATAGTCCTTGTATCGATGTTCGTTGCCGAGATAAGTGCAATGCAGTCAATGCTGACCATTGCTGCATTCGGGAAATCCATACACGAAGGACTGGGATCCATTCTGGTGAACAGTACGACCATACCCAAATATCTCCTGGGTTTTATCATGGGTGTTGTTGTCTGTACACTCGCATTCTGGTCCATCGGCATCCCACAGGCAGGGGTCATTGCATTTATGGCATCCATAGCTTCAACGTTCGTTCTTTTGAACATCAGTAACAGGCATTTTGGCGGTGTGAACGGGGATGTCATCGGTTCATCGAATGAGGTCGGAAGGATCATTGCATTAATTACGATCTATCTTGTTTTAAAGTATGATGGAGGTATTATTTGGACGCTATAATAATGGCAGGTGGTTTTGGAAGCAGGCTTGGCATGGGTGAGAAACCTGTAGTCGAGCTTCTTGGCAAACCTCTTGTCTCGTACGTGATCGATGCGCTTGAAAGTACGGAGAACATCAGGAATATCTATGTTGCAGTTTCGCCTGCAACGCCAAGCACAGGCAGCGTGGTGCATAACCGCTACAATGGCAGGATCAAGGTAATTGATACCATGGGTGGTAACTATGTGGCGGATATGGTCTACGCTGTAAAAACAGCCGCTATAAATGAACCTGTGCTGGTAATGATGGCAGATATCCCCCTGTTGAACAGAACACTTCTCGAACATATAATCAAAGAATATGAAAAATGCGGAGCACCTGCAATGTCCGTGTTCTCACCGATCTACGTTTGCAAGGGGCTGGGGATAAGACCTGACACAGTATTCAACTGGAAAGGTAAGCTCATTGTTCCTGCAGGCATCAATATAATTGATGGCAAGGACATTGAAAATGAGCAGCCATATGTAAGCCTGATAATGGAAGACCTTGAACTGGCATTGAATGTCAACACAGTTGATGATCTGCAGAGATGCAAGGAAATTCTCTCTGAAATAAAAGATGCGAATGTTGCCGGAAACAACCTGTAGTCAGGCCAAAACGGCAAAAAACATCCGAAGGTGGTAGTATCAATCATTATGGTAGTATCAATCATTATATTACTATTGACAAAAGGAACTACTCAGTGGAGAGCCTGTCACTGGTAATTGGCAGGACCGATCTTCATGGCATGACAGAAAGCATTCCTGAAGAAGCTCTACTTTTATGTGAAGTAATAGATAATCCCCAAAAACTGCCTTTCTATATCGAAACATTTTACAGGATGAAGATCTCGGACGAGGATGCATTTCGTTTTTCGCTGATAAGAATACAGGTAGATTCGGACCTGCGAATGAATGAGGATATACAGAAACACCAGCATCGGAAATATATTTCCAGGACAATTGAAAAATTATTGTTCTCCGAGATATTACTTGAGAATATCCAGAATGTGGTCTTTGAGGGGGAATAAGACCTTTACTTCAATAAGCACTCCATGTTATCGATCAGATCAACCGGACTTTTAAAAAAATGTTAAATTTTTTTTGTATTGAATTTTTCAAAGCAGACTAAAATTTCAAAACAACTGGTTTATATCTATAAAATTTAATATGTTTAACAGCAGGTTGAAAAGAGATCTGGGTGGTGGGCATCATCGGGCACCGGAATTCAAAGATGCCCTTCACGTTTGATATCCGCATATTTCCTTCAGGCACGAATGCGGGCCTTAGCGGGAGGGTCTACTCATCGAGCCCTTTTCTTCCGAAAATGTAGTTTGCAACCCGGATAGCATCCCTGTCACCGGTTTCCTTGCCTTCGTCATCACTGAGTTTCACTACCGGTATGTTGTTCACTGCATGCAGTTTGATGACCATGTTCAACGGCGGATTCTCACGGAAGAAATCCATGTTGTTCGTCAGGCTTGTCCCAATACCAAAACTACAGTTGATCCTTCCCCTGCAGTGATCCTTGATACTGATGGCATCCCTTGCATGGAGTGAGTCACTGAAGACTACCAGCTTTTTCATAGGATCTATCCCCATCTTTGAATAATGTTCGATCACCCTGTCGGCAAAAACGAAAGGGTCACCGCTGTCATGTCTTACACCATCGTAGAGCTTTGACAGAAGGAGGTTGAAATTGTCAAAAAAGGCTGCTGAACCAAATGTATCTGATAATGCTATGCCAAGGTCGCCGTTATATATCTCTGCCCATTTCTCAAGTGCGAACAGGTTCGCATTCCGTAATCCGACAAGTGCAGAATTGCCCATTATCCATTCATGGCCGATGGTACCGATGGCCCTGATACCGTGACTCTTAGCAAGGAATACGTTGCTTGTACCTGTAAAGGTTTTGCATTCTTTCAGTGTACCAATGACTGCATCTTGAAGGTCAAAGCTCCTGCGCCTTCGAGTCCCGAATTCCGAAAAATAACAGTTGCTGGATTCGAGTTCCTGGCCTATGTCCCTTATAAAGGAAGCATATTCTTCTTTAAGGGAGCTGCCGGTTGACATGTCTGCATTCACGTACTTCTTCTTCCATTTACTTTCAATGGTATCAAAATAAAGTTCCGAGATCGTAGCCATAATTACGATCTCCCACAGTATGCTGCTATGCCATGGGCCTTTGATCCGCAGGTCAAGGTCATTATCCTTTGTAAGGCGTATGGTCACCTCAGAGGGATCAAAGCGGTAATTCCTGAGATATTCAATGTACATAGGCTTAAAAAAGGGACAGGATGACCCCAACCAGAGGTATTCATCATCAGTGAGAGTAATTACTGATATATCCTCATCTATGATCCTCCTCAGTTCCCTGACAAAGTCCTCATTGAAACGCTGTGTCCCCCGATTCGTAAAACGATATTCTGCAACCACATCCGGAAAAATTTCCAGGACAGCCATCTGCATTGTGAACTTATAAAGATCGTCATCAAGAATAGAATGGATCATATGATCATCCCTTTGCGTAAATTGAAAATTTAAGTGCGTTTATATGCGTAGGGCTTTCCCCTATTTACCTCATTTGCCTGGTTGTGCCGGTCTGCACGGTATATAAATGTCTTTTATGGATATATCAGTCTTTAGTACTTGCTCTGACAAGCAGTTTCTCCCTGACCTCCAGATAACATTTTTCAACAATGTCAGTATTACCTTTGACCTCAACGGTCTCTGCATTGAACTTTTTTGCAAGTTCTGTTGTCTTTGCCCTGAAATCCTTCTCAAAGTTCAGGCCTGTATCAATTTTTACAATCCTTCCTATCCTGAAGGAATACCGGTACTCTGAGATGATTTTGGGGTCAACAGGAATGTCTTCCATATCCTTCCAGTTAGCTGCCCACTGAGGTGTGAAGTAAAGGGTTGCAGTGTCATTCCATCTTTTGAGCTCCTCTTCGTACCGCTGGTTCCCACCAAGAGCCAGGCTGATACAGTCATCAACACGTTCACCCTTCCCATCCTTCAGGGCATAGAGAGGGACCGGACTTTCACCTGCGGCATTACCAATATCCTTCAGGGCGTTTCCGCAAAGCCCGTAAAAAAGAAGGATGCTGTCCGAGAACTCTGACATCATGCTTATCTGCTTGCTAACCGCCGACCTGAGTGAGCCACTATCCACATGAAGCCCCAGCGGCATTATCTTAATGACAAGGACAATACCTTTACTGCAGTCCTTTCCAATAAATGACATGAACTTCTTTTTAATAGAGCCAGGGCTGGTGGAAGATATGAGCTCATCGACCCTGTCTATAGGAGCCTGTGAAAATAGTATGTTCTGTGACCTGAGCTTTCTTGCCAGGTCAACAGATTCCCGGTCATCGATGATCACAGGCCGGGTGTTCTCCATGTATTTCAAGATGACATGAGTGATCTCGTCTTCAAGGATCTTGCACCCAATAAGGCTAAGTATAGGCATTCTGATTCTCCGGATCGCGATTCATGTCTGCTGTCATTATGAACATTACGAACAATGCAGTATATATTAATGTTATTATCATGTTCTATTCGCATTATAGACTTCCACAAAGTACAATTGAAAATCCTGATAACATATTTGCGACCGGCATTGTCAGGAATGCCACAGAAGGTGTTAATGCAGCTGTGTAAAGGATGGCCGCAGAAGAAGGGACTGAGAAGAAAATATGAGAACAGGCGAATTTGCGAACTCTGCCTGAGAGCCTGGAATGGTCAGCAGTCCATTGCTGATGTGCTTGGAATACCACAGCAGACCATAAGTGATAACATCGATCGTACCTGAAATGGTAAAATTACCTAAATCGTCAACGACTTTGAAAAATCTATTAACAGAATATGGCGAATCAAAGGCACAGATTAAAACCGAAAAGTCTTTAACTTAGTAACACCTCTCGGTTTTGTGAGGTGTGCACTAAATCCAACAAACTCCATACAATTTGTCGTCCGCTTTTTAAAAGCACACCTCGTTCCTCCATTTCAGTTGCTTAGAATTGTTCCATGCCTTTGCAGCTTTCTCATAAATACGTGGTTTCACACTGATTTTTTCAGCTTCTTTATTTTCTGAGCAAACGTTTTCGGTATTGTCCTAAGTTACACCATATAATATATAAATCATGTAATGCTATATTATTTTGATAATATGGCCCGACCACGAAGCAAAATTGACATAACATGTCAAAACCCCTCTTGTAACTACTACCTTATTGAAGAAGGAAAAGACATAATAAAACGCGGGAAAAACAGTGCTGGGAATCAACAATACTATTGTAATCACTGTAACTCATGGTTTGTTGAAACCGCAAACACTCCTCTTTACCATAAGCACCTTCCTAAAGA
>JAFGCK010000117.1 GCA_016932675.1 Methanosarcinaceae archaeon
ACTTCATCACCCTCCTAATCCCGTCATATTGGATTACAAGTGTTCTATTAAACAATTGCCGTTTTAAATCTTTTGTGGTCTAAATCCGGGTAATTATCGCGTTGCATTGGCAAATATCGATGCATTTAACGTGAAATGTCGAAGTGTTATAGTGGGACTTATATAGAATTGCACTCTAATGGCAACTTTTGTTCACATATTGTCGATGCCTGATCCAGAAGGAGATAAAGCGCGGAGAAAAACACCTCATTATGAGTAGTATCACCTCAATATATTTATATACGCAATACAATAAAAGAATGGCATTCAACATAGAAATAGGTCCGGATAAGCATAGATCCCAGTACCTATATCAGGAGTATGCAGGATTTACGATATCATAAGGAGTGAAAATGTAAAATGTTCGATGGTGCAGTTTCTGAGGAGATCTCAATGGAAGATGAGGCTAACCGGGTAAAAACAGGGATACCCGGTTTCGATGAGTTGTGTGGAGGCGGGCTCATCAGGGACAGGACATATCTGGTATCCGGCCCGTCCGGAGCCGGGAAGACCAACTTCTCGATCCAGTTCATCTACAACGGGATAACCAAATTCGGTGAGAACGGAGTAATAGTTGCCACAGAAGAGAGACCGGAACAGATCAGGGAGAACGTCCTGAAATTCGGCTGGGACCTGGAGGCGCTGGAAGAAGAGAACAAACTGGTGATCATTGATGCATGTTCGACCAAGATAGGCATACCCTCTCAGGAAAAACATGTGGATGTGCGGCCCTTTGATATACGCTCGATGATGGACCAGATAATTGCCACCCAGGAGGAGATCAATGCCCGGCGTGCACTCGTGGATTCAACCACCTCGGTCAGCTATTACCTGCAGGATCCGGCCAAGATAAGGATCGAGCTTCTTAAGTTAAGTACTACGCTCGAAGTTATCGGCCTGACTTCCATGATGACATGTGAATTGATAGACGAGGAGAACCCTTCAAGGTTCGGTGTTGAGAACTTCGTTACTGATGGAACCATAGTACTGTACTATAAGAGACATGAGAACGTACGTATGAGAAGTATGGAGATCTTCAAGATGCGTGGTTCAGACCACAGCAAAAAGATCCATCCCTATGATATCACACCTGAAGGCTTTGTCATACATCCGCACGAAGAAGTATATTCGATGTTCTGACAGAAAAGGATGCAAGTATCAATATCAGATATCAGGATATGTTTCCTCATGACCGCACTCCACGCACTTATATATGGCAAGGGCGCGACCAAAATGATCATGCCTTTTAAGCACCGGGTATCTCCACCGGTTCATTTTTCCCTGGCACACAGGACATCGATAGTTCACAACATCACCTGAACATCAATATTGAGGAAATATATATTAAATTTGCGAATAGAACATGGACGGAACCAAACCATCAGAAAACACAGACGATAAAAATGGAAGAGATAAAGAACATTTCGTGTGGGATTGAAAGTCTTGATGAGTTAGTGGGAGGCTTCAGGTCACCTTCCACATTGCTGATCGCCGGTACGGCAGGGACAGGGAAGACCATAATGTCCCTGCAGATGCTTTGCGAAGCATCCCGGAAGGGAGAGACGGCGCTGTACATACCAATCACCACCTCCAGGACCAATAAACTGAAAATGTACCATTCCACCCTTGACTTCTTCGATGACTCCTTTGAAGTACACGCAATAAACCGGCAACTTTCTGAAAAAGACCCCCTTACAACGTTGATAGATATCGGGAATGTAATTGAATCGGCCAGGCCCGACAGGCTGGTCATAGACCCCATCACCCCTCTGGGATTCGGTTTTGTGGAACATGAGAGGAGACGCTTCTTCTACACACTGGATTCAATGTTACAGGAGAGGGACATGATGACCCTGCTTGTTGGAGAGCTTGTGAAGTCAGAGTTACACCAATCAGTGGTCAGTCACCTTTCAGATGGCATCATCTACCTTTCAAGAGGGGAGAACGGCTCAAGGGCAGACCACCATCTTGAATTTATCAAAATGCGCGGGGTAGATCCCGGAAAACGTTCCGAGATCACTTCCTTCAAATATCTGTATGATATAACATCAAGCGGGTTCGTGGTCTATCCCCCCATAAAACCGGAGAATGATTTCCGACTTGAGGACCTGCGCGTTGAGGCCGGGATCCCGGGACTTGATTCAATGCTCGGCGGAGGTTTGCTCAAATACAGCAGCACCCTTATAGCAGGAAGGCCGGGGACAGGGAAGAAGATATTCGGACTGCAATTCATACAACATGGACTGGGGATAGGCGAGCCCGGGCTGATAATTACCTTTGAGGACTCGCCACATCAATTGATCATGGATGCAAAAAGGATCGGATGGGACCTGGAACCGTACATTGAGAGCGGCCTGTTGCAATTTATCTGCAGCAATCCTGGCAACATATATCCCGCTGAACATTCCAACCGCATAAGGAACACTATAAAGGAGATGCACGCTCAAAGAGTGTTCTTTGATGGGATCAATAATTTAGAGATGTCTATATATGACAACCTGAAACTGCGTGCATATATCCACTCATTGACAAACTACCTTAAAAGCAAGAACATAACATCACTTTTCACAAGCGAGATAAGCCCATCCGATAGTCCGGGCGAGGAGAAGATAGATGCCGCCTTTTTGATGGATTCAGTAGTCGTACTGCATAGCTCCAGAGCAAAGAACCGCAGATATATGTGTATAATAAAATCAAGGGGAACAAAACACAAAAGATCTGTTAAAGAGTACGCAATAACCGAAGAGGGGATCAAATTGCGTACAGACACATTGATCTGAGACTGAAGGTGAATGAGGGGGTCAGATACTCTGTATCCTCCTCTCAACCGTTTCCCCGAGTTCCGTCAAACTATAAGAGTCGCCATCCTGCTTAATGAGGTCCTTTTCGAGCAACTCCTGAATTATCCTGTTCACCGAAGGATATGCCACATGCATATTCCTGGCCATTTTCTCAGCATCCAGCTCATTTTTCGACCCCAGAAGAGCAAGTAATTTCTGGCGATTTTTGTTGCCGCTTACAAATCCGATCAGATCTTCCATTTTTTACCTCCCATAGTGAATATGACTGCATATTATAATTATTTTCTTGCCCGGCAATTGCTTGAATTTGATAAATGATAAAGGATACATTTATAAATAGTAATGCGCATCTAGTGGTGGCGGGCTAGTCTGGGTAGGCCGGCGTTACCTGTAACCCGAAATCGCCGATACGCGGGAGACGAAGCCAATAGGAGATGTTCGGATCATTTTCAAACCTGTGATCTCGACTGAGAAACCCCGTCCTGCTTGGATGGTGTTGATATAGGGGCTTGTTGGAGAACCTGTTCTTATATCTTAACTGCGGGAACCAGTCCAGGCCCGGAAGGGAGCAGACCTACCGTGGACAGCCGTCGCTTGCGGGGCTGCGGGGTGGAGAAGAGGTCACAGACTACTTGGGAATGAGAAAAACAACGACTTGAGGCGTGCCCGTCAATCAGATAAAGCCGGAAAGCATTAAATAGATAGATTACACTAAGGGGCGAAACCGCATTTTGACGAGATAGCCAAGCCCGGTATGGCGCAGGATTGCTAATCCTGTGGTGCTATGCGCCTCGGGGGTTCGAATCCCCCTCTCGTCGCCTGATCTTATTCTATAAGAACCACAGTTCCGGAAATAACTAAATCGAATGAGAGCCTAAGAGGCTAGCAATGTCAGATAAGATACTACTCCCGGTTATCGATAAAACGTCTCGTGATCCCGGCAATAAGAACACGACCTGCGGCTCCTGCAGTTCAGGCAGATGCAGGGGGGGATTTGGCATCAGGCCCGGCTCAGAAAAGGAAGAGGTGTACTGGAATATCTTTTTCTATCTTACCATGGGAATGGTCATGTTCGTTGCTGCATACCTGATCACCAGATTACTGTCGGCCATTGACTGAAAGAGCAGGATCCGCCTTTTCCCGTGGCAACAGATATCGCTGTATTCTGCCGCATTTCATGCATGTGATTACAAGGATCCCTCCCCTCAGACGCACCCTGCAATTAGCTCCGGGGGTAAGATAAGAGCCGCAACCCTTGCACATTCTTCGTTTCAGTTCCGGAGGGATACTTACACGGTAACGCATGCCTATCTTTCTTGCAAGTGAAACATACCTGTCACTCCTGCCAGGATCGTAAGGATATTCCCTGTCAGCAACATCGAAAAGATGTTTTATGCGCTCAAATGCTATTTCCTTTGCGGCGGCCTTTTTTTTATATCTGTTTTTAGCCATGGATATATGCCCTTCCGATGATCAGAGGATCACAACATCTATCTCCGGTGCCTTCTCTTTTACCAGTTCCCGGAACTTTTCAGGATCTGACCGGTTATCGTCTTCATCATAATGCATGGGTATCACAACTTCAGGAGAGATCATAACAGCAGCCTCCGCAGCCTGTCCCTCGTCCATTGTGGAAGTCCCGCCTATGGGGAGCAATGCTATATCAGCAGAGATACCGCCCATCTCGGGTATGAGACCGGTGCCGCCGGCATGATATATTCTCAAACCACCCACCTCGACCACATAGCCGACACCCTCACCCCGGGGATGTGAGGATGAGCCCTCTGTATATGCAGGAAACACTTCAATACCCACGCCTTTTATAGCAAGTTCCCCGGTAAGAGAATCACCTTCCATGATCCTCCGCGCATCACCCCTGAACTGCAGGCTCAGGTTTTCGGGGATGAGCGTAGTAGCATCTGGCCTGCGAACCTTTCGAATGGAGTCGGGATGACAGTAGCGGTCATGCTCATGCGTGATAAGAATGATATCCGCCATATCATCCTCGGAAAGAGGATCAGGCAGGATGTAGGGATCTATATGGATCACCAGGTCATCGGCCTTGATCATAAAACCTGCGTACCCTAACCATTCGATAAGAACATCATTGATTATAATATTGCCCACATCATCACTTCACTTGTGTCATAGTCACCTTATTCAGGGATCAGATTATACAGATGACACAATATGTTTTAAGTTTACTGAAATGTCCGGTCATCAGAACCTCCGGAAATCATAGAAAATGGGAAATTATAGCTTGACCAAAAAAAATATAAAATTGCCGGAACAAGCTATATATAAAATACCCACTAGCTGACAATTCATGAATGCAAAGAAGATCAACATACTTTGTTCTACGCTGGACAGGGCAAGCCTGAACATCAGGGAACATCTGCTTTTATCGGGAGAATGGAAGAACATAGAGGATATTCCGCGATCATGGACCGACCTGGTCTGCATTCATGAGAATAACGGATATCGCATCATAGAGATAGACCAGCATCATATCTACCAGGACCGCATCGATGAGAAGATGAAAAGATACGGATTTGATACGGACCTCATAATAGTTGCCTCAAAACACAAAAGCAACGACGGCAGGTCAGTGCTGACAGCACACTTCACAGGCAACGTAAAAAGTGCAGATTTTGGAGGGCGCCCCTGCGAACTGTCGGTACCTGCTCCCTGCACAATGCGCTCGATCCTGAAGAATATGCAACGACTTGCACAGGGTACAGACTACGAAGTGAACATGGAGGCCACACACCACGGACCCACTGACATGCGAACTCCAATGGTCTATGCAGAGATCGGTAGCGGGGAAGAGCAATGGTCCAATCCTGATGCAGGCTGGATCGTTGCAAAGGCCATTCTGGAAGCAAGGGGAGAGCAAACACCAATTGCCATTGGTTTTGGAGGAGGCCACTATGCAAGCAGGCAGACCAGGCTTCTGCTGGAAGAGAATATAACCTTCGGACATAATTTCCCGGACTACCAGCTTGTTGATATTGATAAGGACCTGGTGAAGCAGTCTTTTGAAAAGTCAGGAGCAGACCTCGCATACTTTGACAGGAAGTCGATGCCATCTGCAGAGAGGGAAAGACTGCATGAGATGATCCGTGAGCTCGGATACCCGGTACTGCGCGAAGGCGAGATCAGGGAATCCACAGGTATGGAATGGGACCTCTTCCTTACAATTAAGAAAAAGGCAGAGCAGCTATGTGCTGGAGGGAGATTCAGAATAACAGAGAAATTCAGGAAGATATCAGGCGGGATAAAGGAAAATATGCAGGAAGAAAACAGCCTCAACGACATAAAATTGAGCCGGGAACTGTTGCATGAAACCTGTGTGGCTGACAGGGAAAACTTTCTGGGAACCCTTGAAGGACTGCCTGTTGTGTACCTGGAAAAAGAGAACGGCACCATATTGGATCACATGCTCATTCCTGCTGAACATGCCAAAATTACGATGCAGGATATCACAAATGAATGCATTAAAATACTAAAAGAGCATTATGAAGTTAAATATGTCCCGCAGGAGAATCTGCTGTATCTGGTTACCGAAAGATTCAGTCCCAAAATGGCAAAAGAGATGGGTATAGATCCCGGTCCGCTCTATGGTAAACTGGCAAACATGGAAACAGTTACAGTTGATGGAAGGACGATCGGGCCGGAGATGGTCCATGTACGAAAGATTAAAGAAATCCCATTAATTAATCATTGAATAATCCTACCCGGAGTTAAACATACGATTTTCACTTGAGGGAAAAAAGATGAAATCCATAGTAGAAGAGGCACTGGCGCGATCTGAGCAGGAATCACATCTTCGCAGTTCAGCTCCAGCCCCTGACCAGAAAAACATCAATGCCGAACTGGAAGAACTGTTACGTGAACTACAGACCAATATCAAAGTGATTGGTTGCGGCGGCGGGGGATCCAATAGCACCCAGAGAATGTCAGACGAAGGAATAAAGGGTGCTGAACTTGTTGCACTTAACACCGATGCACAACATCTTTTGAACATCAATGCCGACAGGAAGATACTTATCGGAAAGAAGAAGACAAGAGGACTCGGTGCAGGCAGCCTCCCACAAATTGGAGAGGATGCTGCTCTTGAAAGCGTAGATGACATTGCAGAAGCGGTAGCTGGTAGTGACATGGTGTTCATTACAGCAGGCCTTGGCGGAGGAACGGGAACTGGATCCGCACCAATAGTTGCAGAGGCTGCAAGGGATGCAGGCGCATTGACGATCGCGGTGGTCACACTTCCTTTCGGAGTGGAAGGACATGTCAGGCGAACTAATGCCGAGGCAGGGCTTGAAAGATTAAGAGATGTAGCTGACACGGTTATTGTAGTACCCAACGACAAGCTCCTTGAAGTGGTCCCAAGACTTCCACTCCAGGCGGCATTCAAGGTGTCCGATGAGGTGCTGATGAGAGCTGTGAAAGGCATAACAGAACTTATCACAAAACCAGGTCTTGTAAACCTTGACTTTGCAGATGTACGGACCGTAATGCAGAACGGTGGTGTTGCTATGATCGGGCTCGGAGAAGCTGATGGCGAGGCGAAAGCAGTGGAATCCGTACAAAAAGCACTTCGCAGCCCCCTGCTTGATGTGGATATATCCGGTGCAACCTCTGCCCTTGTAAATGTCGTCGGCGGACCCGACATGACAATAGCTGAAGCAGAGAGCGTGGTGCAGGAAGTGTACAGCAGGATTGACCCGGATGCAAGGCTTATATGGGGTGCTCAGATAGACCCCTCGCTTGAGCAGAGCGTGCGCACGATGATCGTTGTAACGGGTGTGAAATCTCCGCAGATATACGGCCATGGCGGCGCAAAGAACGTGACCAGGAGATACGGGATCGATTTCGTAAAATAGTATTACCATTTTTGTAAGATCGCGATTGAACGGTGGGACTATCACCTTCAATCGAAAAGTATTTTATTATTGAAGTTATTTAGATGGCGCTGCGATCAGGCATTCAATAGAAATGCTTATATTTCAATGCAGCCTCAAACCATCCATTCTTATATTCATCAGTCATGACCGGTGTGATGTACTTGGCAGAAGATGCATTTGATCTAAACAAACTGAACAGTAACATGAGCCAGACCCTGAAGACATATCTCAGGGTCCTCAAACTGACAAAGAAGCCTTCAAGAGAGGAGTTCCAGACGATTGCCAAGGTTGCAGGGCTTGGGATTATTGCGATAGGCTTTGTCGGGTTCATAATTTACGTGTTGCTGGTAGAGATACCACAATTGGTGTGAGCATGGCCGAAGAATCTGCAATATTCGTAGTAAAGACAACCGCAAACCAGGAACGTTCTGTTGCAAACCTGATCACTCTGGTAGCACGGAAAGACCATCTGGACATCAGGGCGATCATTGCACCGGACGAGCTCAAAGGATACATACTTATTGAAGCACCTGACTCCGGAATAGTGGAGCAGGCGATCCAGACAGTCCCTCATGCCAGGGCAGTGGTGAAAGGAAGGTCAAGTATCGAGGAAATATCCCATTTCCTCACGCCTAAACCAACTGTCACAGGCATCACCGAAGGAGCGATCATCGAGGTCACATCCGGACCTTTCAAAGGAGAAAGGGCACGTGTCAAGAGAGTTGACGAAGGCCATGAGGAGATTACGGTCGAACTCTTTGATGCGGTGGTACCGATACCTATAACTATACGCGGTGATACTGTAAGAGTCCTCAGGAAAGAAGAAGAGGATAATTCCTGATACGATTTATCAATAATCGAAATTCAACGGTGATATTAAAATGGCAGATGTTGTTGAAGCACTGGTCCCCGGTGGAAAGGCGAACCCTGGCCCACCACTTGGTCCGGCCCTCGGGCCTCTCGGGATCAACGTCAAAGAAGTGATCGATAAGATCAATGAGAGAACAAAAGATTTCAATGGGATGCAGGTCCCTGTCAAAGTAATAGTTGATTCTAACAAGAACTTCGAGATAGAGGTAGGCACTCCGCCAACCGCCGCATTGATCCTTCAGGAACTTGGGCTTCAGAAGGGATCTGGCCAGGCAGGCACCGAAGTTATAGGCAACCTTACCGTACCCCAGGCCGCAAAGATAGCTCGTATGAAAAAGGACGATATTCTTGCCTACACATTAAAGGCAGCTGTGAAGGAAGTCCTTGGAGTATGCGTGCCCATGGGAGTGACCGCTGAAGGTATGCACGCCAGGGAATGCCAGAAAGAGATCGATGAAGGCAAATTCGACGAAGTGCTTGCTAACGAGGCCTGGTAATAACGGGCAGGTTTTAAGCTTGAACTTAAGCTTTAACCGATAAGTTTAAAACTATTGCTTAAATAAAGGTGAGCCCGTCAGACTATTGGATTTAGTCTGATTGGCTTTGAAAAACAGCCGTAGTAGACCGGAATGGTCCTGCCTGAACGAGATGTTCAAACTACGGGAGGTAAAGAATGGCAGAACAAGGAATAAAAGATGCAATAAATAAGTTATTGCAGGAGTCGCCGGAGCGTAAGTTCGCAGAAAGCGTGGACCTTGCAATCAACTTGAAGAATCTTGATATGAGTCAACCTAAAAACCGTGTCGATGAGGAGATCCTGTTGCCACACGGTCTTGGGAAAGACATCAGGATCGCTGTTTTTGCAAAAGGGGAAGTAGGTCTCCAGGCAAAGGAAGCAGGTGTCGATTATGTCTTCGGGGAAGAAGACATTGCTGAATTCGGTTCAGATAAGGCACGTGCAAGAAGTATTGCCAATGAATGTGACTTCTTCATTGCAGAGGTTCAGTACATGGCCCAGATCGGTAAGAACCTGGGTGCTATACTTGGTCCGAGAGGAAAGATGCCAACACCCCTGCCACCCGGCAGGAACGTCGCAGACCTTATCAATAACGCAAGGAGTTCTATAAAGTTAAGGTCCAAGGATAAGCTCACATTCCACGTTTCAGTCGGCCGCAAGGACATGGAGATCAACAAACTGGCAGACAATATAGAGACTGTTCTGAACAGGGTAGAGCAATCCCTTGAGAAGGGAAAGCACAACATCAGGTCGATCTATGTGACGACAACTATGGGTAAGTCCGTGAAGGTGATGTAAATGGAAGAAGTTCACCACACAGAACATGTACCTCAATGGAAGAAGAAAGAAGTTGAGGACATAAAAGAACTCATAAAAAACTATCCCCTGTTAGGAGTGGTAGGCATCGGCGGAATTCCTGCAAAGCAGCTCCAGAAGATGAGAAGGGATCTTCAGGGTACAGCTGTTTTGAAGGTTGCCAGGAACACACTTATAAAAAGGGCATTTGATGAATCTGACAATGACGTCAGAAAGATGGACGAGTTCATCGACGTACAGACCGCTCTCGTGTTCACCGAGAACAACCCTTTCAGGCTTTATAAGATGCTGGAGCAGAGCAAAAGCCCGTCCCCCATTAAAGGTGGAGTTGTGGCGCCTGATGACATTGTTGTTGAGGCCGGCCCGACAGGTTTCCCGCCAGGACCGATACTGGGAGATCTGCAAAGCGTAGGAATACCTTCAGCTATCGACGGTGGAAAGGTGGTCATCAGAGAGACAAAGACCGTTGCCAAAGCAGGCGAGGTGGTTTCGCAGAAACTGGCATCCATGCTTACAAGACTTGAGATCTACCCTCTGGAAGTGGGTCTTGACCTCAGGGCAGTCCTGGAATCAGGATCTGTATTCACTCCTGATGTACTGGCGATCGATGAAAGCAGATATTTCTCAGATATCATTCTTGCAACTCGGCAGGCATTCAACCTTTCAGTCAACGCAACATATCCGACAAAAGAGAACATCACTACGCTCATCTCAAAGGCTGCAGGAGAGTCCCGCAACCTGGGGATCAACGCGGCAGTTTTCGAACCGGATATCATGGGATCCCTGCTTGGAAAAGCACAGTCACAGATGCTTTCAGTTGCAGCAGCAGCAGCTGCCAATAACGAAGAAGCTGTTGACGATGAACTGAAAGAAGCTCTTGGCGCAAGAGCTACAACTGCTGCCGCAGCAGTGGTGGCTGAGACCGCTGAAGAAGAGGAAGCGGTCGAAGAGAAGGAAGAGGAATCTGAGGAAGATGCAGAAGAGGACGGAATGGCCGGCCTTGGAGCACTCTTTGGATAAGAATAAGGATCGACATTTACACAACTTGCATTGATAAACGAAAGGTGATTTCACATGGAATACATATATGCAGCACTTTTATTGCACAAGGCTGGTAAAGACATTACAGAAGAAGCAGTTGTTGCCATACTTCAGGCAGCAGGTATAGAAGTTAACGATGCACGTGCCAAGGCACTCATTGCAGCTCTTGAGGATGTAGACATCGAAGAGGCGATGGCAACTGCGGCAGTAGCAGCAGTAGCAGCACCTGCGGCAGCAGGCGCACCGCCCGCAGCAGCTGAAGAAGCGCCTGCTGAGGAAGAGGCAGCTGCAGAAGAAGAAGAAAGTGCAGAAGAGGACGGAATGGCCGGCCTTGGGGCACTTTTCGGATAAGAACAAACTCTTGCTCGCCCTGTGCGAGCAACATCTTCTTTTTTATATATACAGACATAAATATTTATTAATCATTAAGTCCATAAAGTGATTTATGAGACGTCTGACTATTGATAATTCTCCGGAAATAATCGCGCAGATTCAACAAGAAATCCATCGAAATGATGATTCCCGGTATGACCATCGACTTCATGGGATTCTTCTGGTTGCACAGGGGAAATCATGCATGAAAGCCGCTTCAATACTTGG
>JAFGCK010000118.1 GCA_016932675.1 Methanosarcinaceae archaeon
AGTGAACTTCGTCCTTTCAGCCATTGCTCCTGACACGATTGTTGCACCGGTTGCTGCAAACACCATCTGGAAGAACCATCCGTTCCATGTCGCATTGTCCATTGCACCTATGAGGAAGAACTGGTCCGTACCGAGTATTCCTGCTGCATCGGCACCGTACATGATCCCCCATCCGACTACCCAGTATACTATCGTACCGAGACAGATGGTCATAAAGTTCTTCATCAGGATATTAGCAGTGTTCTTTGTTCTCGTGAGGCCAATCTCAACAAGAGAGAAACCTGCATGCATGAGGAATACCAGGGCGCCTGACAGTAAGAGCCAGACAAAGGTAAGAGCAGTAGCGACTCCTTCTATGGATGCTGCATTTTCTTCTACACTTGCTGCTGAACCTGGGACGGCAAACATCATAAGTATTACACCGGCCAGCAGCAGGAAATGCCAGCCCATCTTTGAATTATATTTCTTCAATGTTTCGTACATGAGTACACACCTTTCTTCCTTAATCTATAGGAAAACGGATTCTATGTGTATACTTTATAATACTTAAATCTAATGATAACTCGGAGCTTGAGCATAAACACTTCTACTTTATAGTCAAATGGCAGACTTTGTGGTCAAAAAGTCGAGTTCGTAGTCAAGTGAACTTTATGGTCAGGCCCGATAACTCGTGTAACTTACGTTTACTGTGGATGTTAAAACCCCAATTTTAGTCTGCACTATCCATTTTAAAGCTAAAAACAGTAAAAAAAGACTATTTGTGTCTTATGGGAACAAAAAATCATTCCATCTGCACTACCTTTTCACATGCCACCTGCAAGGATCCGGATATTGTCCGCTTTGCATGGAGAGAAGGATGACCCCGCAGGTCAGATATTAAACCCGATGTGATGCCCTTGTCGCCAGAAATGGAGTTTTTCATCTCCGATCGCTAAAGAAGTAAATGGATATGGCTGATGGACCCGGAGTTCATCTGGCCGGTCAGAGCAGTTCCATTTTCCTGTATTCCATCACAGAGGATACTGGATGTGTCTCGATCCGGATGCCTGCTTCTTCTACCGCTGCGACGGCATTGATCCCTGCCATGACCAGGATGCCAACCTTTCCTCTTTGCACCGGAGCATAGAATACATCCATTCCAGGTTCGCCGATGCATATATGGCCGCTTATATCCTTCTCACTCGCACGCTGCAGCAACAAAGCCGCATTTTCAGCAGCAGATGCCGGTATTTCACGCATATTGGCAAGCATTTTGCCGCAGCCGGTGTCCATGGCCTGGAGTATGGAAGTGGCTTTTCTCCGCATGAAGATCTTGATTGGGTCTATGGATGTACCACTATAGGATATCAGGTCAACGAACCCTTCAGGCCTATTGTTCTCCATCTGCATCAGTCCCCCGAAGGCAGGCGTTGTGGGAATCCCATTCTTCAGCAAAAGGCCATCGACGGTAATACTGCAGACTGTTGCTATGGCAATTTTACCTTCAGGTACATATATGTCATGATCGCTGGATCCCTCTTCAAGGATCCCTACTTTCGGACTGATGGATGCACCGTGGCCAATCGCATATCTTATAATGTCTGTGGCATTGTCAAAATCGTCCTTGTCAATATAGCTCATATTAACGATAACATTACCTTCCCCTGTATCAAGGTCGTAATCGGTCCTGTAGATCAGTTCTTCTATCTTGGTGATGATAAAACCAAGCCTGTCGCTGATCAGAGCATCACTGAGCTCTTTTTTTCCACGTTCTGTTATCGTGCGGCCTATATAGCCATGTTTTTCTGTGAAGCCTCTTTCATCAAGGATCCTCAAATGGTATCTGACAGCCCTCTCCCCTATTGCATAACCCCGGTTGTGCATCTCGTCGGCTATAAGCCGTGCGCCCATCGGTTTTTCGCTTTCACTGATGATGCGTATTATTTCCACAAGTTTTCTCTCAACATTAGGGTCCGTCATTTTTTACACCATTCCCTGTCTGTATTTTTTCTGAATATCTCTGGTTTATAGGCAGTGTCTATTATTTAAGTTGTGTGTACACATTTCATATACGTCCTGTCCTGAGTATATAGACCACAAGCCACATGCCCAGCAGCCCTGCCATTACAAACCCAATAAATCCAAGAACTGGCATGGCCCAGATGTATGGACCCTGTCCGCTCTGGATAATAAGGGATGAACCCACGATGATCGCTGATATGATAAGACCGAAGGAAAGGCGGTTACTTGCAGCATCTATCTCTGCAACGATACGGTCAAAACCAGAAGAGTCAAACCGCAATTTAAGGTATCCCTTTTCGGCGATATCCAGGATATGTGAGAGTTTCAGGGGTGCCCGGTACATGACCCTTGACCAGTTGTACAGGTCCCTGTACGTTCCTCCGGCAATGTTCTGCAAGCTGAACCGCTTCTTCATGGCCCTTGTGGCAAAGGGCTCGGCTATGGCTGTCATGTTTATATCCGGATCTTTACATATGTAGGCCCCAGTTCTTCCAGCATCACCCTGACCCTATTTGGACGGGACAGTACACCTTCTATCTTCACATCCCTTTTTCTGATCCTTGAACGCAGAGGCCTGAACTGGCCTATCCACAACTGGTAAGCAATGTGTTAGAACTCGTATTTATCAGGGTATCAACGATCTTTCCGTATCTTTTGATCATTGAATACCTGTGTAACTTGCGATTCGCATGATCCTC
>JAFGCK010000119.1 GCA_016932675.1 Methanosarcinaceae archaeon
ATCCGTGTCTGAAATATTTATGGGATTGATTTACATAAGATATGTATCTACACCGATCAATGCGTATCAAAATCGATATTGAATAAAAAGTATCAGTCAGATAAGAGAAAGGAGATATTGGAGCTAATTAGATATACTCATTATAAGTGATGATTTTTTTTAGTAATCATTAAATACTAACCAGAACAATATAAAACCGGTCACTATGTTCAATGAGATAGTAATACTGATTGTAGCCATTGTAGTTGCATTTTTACTGTACAAGGTATTAAAGACAGCTACGAAAATGGCAGTCAACGCGGTTCTGGGACTGATCATACTTTTTGTTGCAAACACCGTAATGGGACTCGGGATAGCATATACATGGGTAACTATCCTGATCTGCGCCATAGCAGGGGTTGTCGGTGCTCTGCTGATAATAGTATTAAGTTACCTGAATATCGCCTTTTAAAGATGGACGTACCCTTTTATATGATGCCGGGTGTGCAGTTCACCCCGGAACCTTTTTTCGGTCCTGGTACTCTTTATTTCCCCGACATCGAATCCCCTGAACAGTGATCCTATTTCCTCTTCTGTGAAATAGTGGTATATTATGCCGCCTTTCCTGCGGAAGGTGTTCTCCTCTACCTCATCTCCGCCAAACCGCATGTCATCGGTGCCGAAAACCTCGAAGAACACCAATCCCTGGGAACGGAGCACCCTTCTGAGCTCTTCAGCGGCAAGTACCCTTTCCTCCTCGAACAGATGCTGCAGCACCCCATAACAGACAACAGCATCAAATGAGCTATCTGAAAAAGGCAGATGCGTGATGGAAGAAGCAACAAACCCAGCATCCTGCCCGCTCTTTTCCAGATAGTTTCTTGCCCGGCAAAGAGCAGTTACAGAGATATCCGTGCCAACGACCTCATACCTTTTTGAGAGAGGAAGCAGGTACCTGCCATTTCCGCAACCTGCATCAAGTATGCAGGAACCGGGTGCGAGTACCTTTTCCACTGTAGAAATGGGACGGGGGCCGCCCCAGCTGATGTGCCTGTACTCTTGTTCCCAGGCGCGAAAGGATACATTAGGGCCTTTCATATCAGGGTCTGTACCCTGCAGCGTCCCTGAAGCGCCTGATAAGGAAATCCTTCTCCAGTGATGAGAGGAACCATCCTGCCTTCGGGCCGGACTGCTGTCCAAGAACTGAGATGTATATCGCCTTGAACATGTCTTTTGGCTCAACTTTCATTTCCCCGGATTTTGCTCCCAGCGCAGCTGCCATCCTTGCATGAAGCTCTGAAGCCGGGTCATTTGCTGAATATACAAGGTTGTGGTAATCCTCCCCGCTCAGCTCACCACTGTCGACAAGTATGTCGGCAAACGAGGACAGGAAGGTACGCTGCATATCCGAAAGGCTGGAGGCCTGGACCGGAAGCTCGTCCCTGACACTGAACTTTGCAAAGGTGGGTGCGTACATATCAAGCCAGTTGCCGACGTTATCCGCCAGTTCCTTTATGCATTTCCTGTTCTTTGTGTCGTAGCCCGCCCTCTCAACGATATTCATGATGCGTTCGAAGTCCCCGCCTGCAGCCTGATAAATGGTTGTCATGTGCTTGAAGGGTATGTCAGTATGACACAGACCCGCTGCATGTGAGAGCTCGATCATCCTGCTTTCATACGAACCGGGATCGTCCATCTGGTGAAGACGCTCGAACTCATCGACCAGATTTAGCAGAGGCTGTGCAGGATCGAACCTTATATGCTTTTCAGGCTTTGTCCGGATGATCAGATAGCGAAGTACCTCCGGGGGCACTACCTTCAGCATATCCGAAATGGAAACGACCACGCCTGTGGAAGATGACATGGCCCCCTCGTTACCCAGCATGATCCATTCATATACTATCGGGAATGGAGGCTCATATCCATATATCTCCTTTGTTATAGCCTGGCCGGTATCATATGAACCTCCCCTGGATGCATGGTCCTTGCCATAAGGTTCTACTGTGACACCAAGGGCCTTCCATCTTGCCGGCCAGTCCACACGCCAGGTGAGCTTTCCACCACCCTTCATTGGAACAGTACCCCTGTCACCACAGGAACATGTATAATCCACGGTTTCAGCATCCAGATCATAACCGTTGACCCTGGTCGTATTGATCTTACCACATGCATTGCATAGCGGATTGAAAGGGCTCCAGTCATCTGCCGGTGTCTTTCCAGACAGTTTCTGGAGAATGGCTGCGATCTCATCCCTCTTTTTCAGGGCTGTCTTTATCGCATCGGTGTAAAGGCCTTTCTTGTACAGCTCATCTGCCCTGTATACCGTGGGATGGATGCCCAGGTGTTCAAGGGCCACAAGGAAAGGTTCCAGGAAGTGTTCGGAGTAACTCTTGTGTTCACCGCAGGGGCAGGGTATCTCCGAAAGGGGTTTTCCCACATGCCGGGCATAACTCTCATCAAGGAAAGGATAGACTTTCCTGAGCGGATCGTAGGTATCTGCAATATAGATGAACTCGGCTTCTGCACCTCTGTCAAGCAGAGCCCTGTATGCTACGTCCGCCGTTACTACCTCACGCATATTACCAATATGGATGTGTCCGGAGGGCGTGATCCCTGTTGCAACCCGGTGCTTCTTGCCTTTTTTAAGGACCTCATCTGCAACTACATCCGCCCAGTGTGTGATATCAGCCATCTTTTCACCATTGTAAGAGTGGATAATTGTTATTTTGTGATATAGTTTGTCTCTGAGAGATTGTTACCTTAATTATTGCTAACATTATAACCTTTGCTAAAGACAGGACAGAAGTTCTGTATGACCGATACCCTTCAACTCCTGCTGCAAAAGCATAAAGTTCGCTGCCAATTCAAAAAACATATATCATTTGATTACTTACGATAATTGTAAGGAGTCGGAGAGAGCTGAATGTATCCGGAACGCACAGGGGAATATCTTGAAACCATCTTTCTGCTGGTGAGGAAGAACAACTCACCTGCAAGGACAAAACAAATTGCTGAAGCCTTGAATGTTACTTCTCCGAGCGTTACCGAAATGGTCCGGAGGCTTTCAGAGGCCGGACTTGTGGATTACAGGCCATATTACGGGGCAGAGCTGACAGAGCAGGGAAGCCTTCAGGCAATAAAACTGAGACATAGCAACAGGGTCCTTCGCAGGTTCCTTTCAGAGGTGCTGGGAATGGAACCTGAAACAGCCACAAAGGAAGCATCCGTACTTGAGCATTCTACATCTGAGATAGTGCTGGATCACATATGCAGGTACATGCGTCATGCCGAGATCTGTCCAAAATGTGAAGAGCAGCCGGATGGAAGAAAATGCTGTAACTTATCTGAGTAATATTTATTGTGAAATATGGTATTGTCCTAAGTTACACCATATAATATATAAATCATGTAATGCTATATTATTTTGATAATATGGCCCGACCACG
>JAFGCK010000120.1 GCA_016932675.1 Methanosarcinaceae archaeon
ACCAATGTCCATCAGCAAATGGTGCAGTTCATCACCGAGGCCCGCGAGATAAGACGGTCCAATGACGTGAAAGTAGCGGTTATCAAGGGTAAGAAGGCCATGTGCCCGAACGGGGTTGACTATGATGAATGTGCCCTCAAGAGGGAAAATACCTTTGAGGTGCTGGAGCTTGAAAGGGAAATAGCCCTCAAGAAGCAGGAAATGAGGTCTGCAACCGATAATTACAAGCGCTCAAGGGACCCTGCCCTGATAGCACTGCGCGATACCCTTGCAAAGGAGCTGGATGTTGCGGAGGAGAAGATAAGGGATGTCAGGAACCGCTCCTGCAGTTATCTCTACGAGGTGATGCGTAGCGACAGTGAACTTTTCAGGCAGTGGCTCTTTGAGGATGTGCGCACACCAGAAGAGGTCAACGACTATGCTTTCCAGAAGGGAATGTGCGGTTATGAGCTGCTCAAGCGCGAGCTCAAACATGCTGATTTTGTCATCTGTAATTATCACCATATACTGAACAATGATATTTTCACCACGGTCCTGAACTGGCTTGAAAAGGAGCCCGGGGATGTCATCACTATCTTTGACGAGGCCCACAACATAGAATCTGCTGCAAGGTCCCACTCGTCCCTTACAATAACAGAACATACCATAGAGAAGGCAATATCCGAGATAGAGGCCAACCTTGACCTGATGCCCGATAGCGGTTCGTACAATCTCTTCAAAATACTTCTGAACCTTGTGAAGGATACATATAATTCCCGCTTCAGGTTCGGCGAACGTGAGCGGGTTGGAAGGAACTGGTACGATATGCGTATCAGTGATCCCTACGAGCGCAATGATATGATCACCGGTAAGTTCCTCAGGTATGCAAAGGAGGCCGGGTTCGTGAATGAGGAGCAGATACAGAAGACACTCTCTGAGGCAAGCGCTTTTGGTTCAATGCTTGATGAGAACTATCGTGAGCAATACCGCAAAGGCCTGAGCAAGGTACTGAAGCGTTCTCACATACGGTATGCAGCAGATTTCCTTTCATCATACCTGGTGCTTTCCAACCATCCAAGCTATTATCCCATACTGAACGTCAGGCGGGATATGGACAATGAGATATACGGCCGCCTGGAACTTTTTACCTGCATCCCGAAGAATGTTACCGGGCCACTGTTCGACTCCGTATTCTCGGCCATCCTTATGTCAGCCACCCTGCGACCCTTTGATATGATCAGGTCTACCCTGGGCATTGGCAGGGAAGTCTGTGAGATCGCATACGGCACATCCTTCCCGGAAGACCGTCGGCTGACGATCGCCGTCTCGGTTCCGCCCCTCTTTGCCAAAAGCAGGGACGATCCCCGGACCCTGCAGGCACTGGAGGAAGTCATCTTTGATGCCGTGGAGAACAGCCGGGGAAATGTCATCATTTTCTTCCAGAGCTATTTCGAGGCAAAGCGCTATTACAGTAAAATAGACACCAATTTCAGCATTCCTGTCTTCCTTGATGAGGTGGGCGTGTCCTCTCAGGAAGTGAGGGAGGATTTCTTCCGTATAGGCGAAAAGGGCGGGAAGGCAGTACTCATCTCCTACCTCTGGGGTACCCTTAGCGAGGGAATCGATTACCGCGACGGGAGGGGCAGGACTGTCATAATAGTCGGAGTGGGTTACCCGGCCCTCAATGACCGGATGAATGCAGTGGAATCCGCCTATGACCACACTTTCGGATACGGTGCTGGCTGGGAGTATGCAGTGCAGGTGCCCACCATCCGTAAGATAAGGCAGGCGATGGGAAGGGTCGTGCGTTCGCCCCAGGACTATGGTGTCAGGATATTGCTTGATGGCCGTTTCCTGACGGATGCACCGGCTAGGTTTGGCAAGTTCTCAGTGTTCGAGGCTTTTCCTCCCGAGGAGCGGGGAGAGTTCATCGACGTGGAGCCTGACAGGGTAAAATATTCCCTTATGAATTTCTTCCAGGACAATGAGGGAAATGCATCCTGTAAATCTTAGTATTTTCAGATATTCTTTTTTATTATGAATATCTATACTGATTAGGGAAAGTACACTTTTCCTTCAAGGGGTTATTTCATGGCAGTTGAAGATATTATAAAGGAGATCTCTTCGGAACTGGAAAGGCTTGTGAACACAAAGACCGTTGTCGGTGATCCCGTGATCTACGGGGATACCACCATCATACCTGTCACAAGGGTTTCTTTTGGCTTTGGAAGCGGTGGCGGTGAAGGCAAGAAGAAGGATGCGGAAGAAGGGTTTGGTGGCGGCGGCGGCGCCGGGGCCCGGATAGAGCCCATAGCGTTCATTGTCCTGTCACCCGGGGGTGTGGAATTGCTCCCGGTATCCGGGAAGGCCGGATTTGAAAAGGTGATCGAATCCGTGCCTGAACTGATAGATAAGATAAAGTCGATGAAGAACAGGTCAAATAAGGGTAAAGAGAAAAGCACATCTGGCGAAGATATTGACGTTGTGTCTATTGTGGATGAAGTGGTTTAACTGCAGACCCTGTCCTGGTGAAAGGAATGAAAGAAGACCGGAACACGTCTTCCTGATATATCTGACATCTTTTTGCTCTGTGGGGCGGTCATGTTCCTGGAAAGTGTCATAGCTCTGCTGATAGTTCTTCTGCTGCTGTTGCTGTTCGTTTCGTTCCGCATATCCCTTGAGCTTGATAAACAGGGAGAAAAGTTTCAGTACAGGATCCGTATAAAATGGCTCTTTCTAAGTTATTCACTACGACCCGGGATGTTAACAGGAAAGGAAAAAGCTCCGCAAGAAGCGGCATCTTCCGGATCAGGGCCTGCTGAAAAGCCTGCTTTGGGCAAGGAGCTCAAAGAAGCTGCCAGTGATGCAGGCGTTCCCCCGGAAGGCAGGCCGCCGGCCGGAGGGAAGAAGAAAGATGTAGAAAAAAAGGAAAAGGAGGAACCGGAAAGATGGACGCTCAGGAATGTACTGGTACTTCTCAGGCTGATGGCAATACCGATCATAAGGTTTCTGGAAGGCATTCTCAAAGCAATTGATATCCACAGGCTGAGGATAAGCCTGAAGTTCGGTTTCGATGACCCTGCAGACACCGGAATGCTTGCAGGCTATCTGTACGCTCTAAGGAGCTATCTTGAATGCCGGTACGAGAGGGTCAGGCTGTATGCAGAGCCCAATTTTGTGGAGATGATGCTGGATTTCAATGTGACGGGGGATATAAGGTTCAGGATTGCGGGCCTGGTCCCCCCTGTCCTTAAAATTATCTTTAACAGGGATGTATTGAGGGTTTTCTGGGCTATCATAAGGAAGAAGGATATCCCTGTCCCGGCTTAATTCCTTAAGTGCCAATGGTTTAATAGTATGCTGAACTGATAGACTTTAGCATGATCAGAATTACTTCTCCTTCCAGGTTGCACCTTACACTTATAGATATGAATGCTTCAATGGGAAGGATAGATGGTGGTGCAGGTATATCCCTGGAATCCCCTCACATTGTCATATCTGCGGAAATGTCTGAAGATACTGAGGTCACAGGGAACTCCCTCCTGAAAGAAAGGGTAGAGGCTGCAGTCGGGAAAGTGCTTCCGGAAGGTGAAGGTATACGCATGGTCATCGAGGAGGACATGTATGCCCATGTTGGCCTGGGGTCCGGGACACAGGCATCCCTGTCTGCTGCTGCTGCAGTAAATGAGCTTTACGGACTTGGCATGAGTGTCCGGGACCTTGCAATTGCAGTGGGCCGGGGCGGCACCTCCGGGATCGGCGTAGCATCATTTGAAGCAGGTGGCTTCATCGTCGACGGGGGGCACAGGTTTAGTGAGAAGGGTTCCTTCTCCCCGTCATCTGCAAGCAGGGCTGACCCTGCACCGGTAATTTTCCGGCATGATCTGCCTGACTGGGATATTGTTCTCGCAGTTCCTGATACCCAGGGTGCCCACGATGCAAAGGAGGTTGACATCTTCCGCAAGGTCTGCCCTATACCCCTGAACGAGGTTCAGGAGGTATCACATATCATTCTTATGAAAATGATGCCTTCCATTGTCGAAAATGATATAGAGGCCTTTGGCCATGCCATTAATCACATACAATCCCTGGGTTTCAAGAGGCATGAGGTGCAGCTCCAGCACCCTGCAGTGAGGGATGTGATGTCACTGATGCAGGAATCCGGTGCCTATGGTGCGGGCATGAGCTCCTTCGGGCCTGCGGTCTATGGTGTTGTGGACAGCAGGGAAGACGCTGCCTATATCATGGAGGATGTGCAGGAATACCTGGACAGGACCATCGGCGGCACAGTAATGGTGACCAGGGCGAATAACAGGGGTGCGGTTATCAGGAAGGTATGAACTCCGGGGGTATGATCCATGGTAATTGAGTTCACAACATGGTTTGGAAGGCTCACTCTTGATGAAGGGGGAAAGCTGATAGATTGCCAGCCATTTGAAAAGGATCCAGAAAAACTGGCAGGACGTATTCTTGAAATACAGGAGGAAGAACAGGATATCCCGGCAACGGCTTCTGACCTGAGGCAGCTTGCATTTGATTGTGGTTTTGTGGAGCTGGATGAGGATTACGATATACTCCTGAGGGATGTCAGTATCAGGGCGGCCAAAAGCCGTATTTCCGGCAGCGACACAGATGACGCGCGCATAGTTCAGGCTGTGGAGGCTCTTGACGATATCGATAAGAATGCCAATGAGCTGAGCGAGCGCCTGCGGGAGTGGTACGGGATCTACTTCCCGGAGCTGGAACTGACCGGTGAGTCCCTGGCACGTTTCGTGCAGGCCTTTGGCTCACGTGCCAATGTCCCTGAAGACAACCCGCTCTTTGAAAAGGCATCAGGGTCAATGGGTGCAGAGCTCTCCTTTGCCGACGAGGAACTGCTGAGGGCTTTTGCTTCAGACCTGTGCAGCCTGTACGATACCCGCAGGCAGATAGAGAGTTACATCGTGACAGGCATGGGTTCCCTTGCACCCAACCTTACGGACATTGCCGGCGGTCTGCTTGGTGCCAGGCTGATAAGCATTGCCGGAAGCCTGCAGAAGCTTGCCGCTTTCCCGTCCAGCACCGTGCAGGTCATTGGCGCCAGCAGGGCGCTGTTCAAACACCTCCGTTCGAACACTCCGTCTCCCAAGCATGGTATAATTTTCAACAATACCATCATCAAGAATGCACCATGGTGGCAGAGGGGAAAGCTTGCAAGGGCCTTTGCCTCGAAGATAAGCCTTGCTGCAAGGACCGATCTCTACAGCGGTAAAAAGAACCCGTCCATCAGGGAGGGACTTGAGAGAAAGCTCACTGCCATCCGGAATGCCAATTCTTCCCCGCCGAAGAAAAAAGCAAAGCCAAAAGGCAGGTCTTCGGGGTCCGGAGGCAAAGGAACAAAGAAGAGAGGAGGCAAAAGTTAATGTCCGCTGAAGAACTGAGCGATGGGATATTCCTGATGGATATCGATGGCAGGAAAGTGCTTGCCACCAGGAACCTCGTGCCCTGCACCAGTGTATACGGTGAGCGCCTCATCGGGGAAGAGGGTGAGGAATACCGCCTGTGGGACCCAAAGCGTAGCAAGCTCGGATCCATGGTGCTGAAGAACTTCGAGATCCCCATCACCTACGATTCCACAGTGCTCTACCTTGGTGCGGCCTCGGGCACCACCGTGAGCCATGTCTCCGACATACTAAGGGACGGCCTGGTCTACGCAGTCGAATTCTCCCCGCGCAGCATGCGTGACCTGATCCAGCTCTGCGACCAGCGCCCCAACATCATCCCCATACTCGCAGATGCCAGCAAACCCCGGTCCTACGCCCACATCGTGGAAAAGGCGGATGTCATCTTCCAGGACGTTGCCCAGCCCAACCAGGCCGAGATTGCAGCCATCAACTCAAAGTACTTCCTGGAAGAGCACGGCCACCTGATGCTCTCCATCAAGTCAAGGAGCATCGACTCCACAGCCAGCCCCAAAAAGATCTTCAAGGAAGAGGTCCGCAAACTGGAAAGCGGCTTTGATGTGGAGTTCGAGGTGCTGGAAAGAAAGGAGCTTGAGCCTTTCCACGAGGACCATCTGGGTGTTGTGGCGCGGATGTTCGTGGATGATGAGGATTAATGAAGTGAAGCTTTTTTTTTGAAGGCGTAGTCTTTCAGGATTCAAAGCTGGTTCAACCATCCGCCGCAGGCGGTACATTCCATTGCTATCTATAATAATGACTGATAACTGAGCATGTCCTCTGAACACTGGTCACAATTCCCTGTATCTGAAAGACCTTCCACTATCTCCTACACCCTGTTCCCGCCCTTGCGGAACATATCAACGTACTAACTCAACGAGCGGCTCGGGGACGATATTCCTGTAAACGGCTGGCATAAGTCTTGCTTATCGCCAGGTAAGGTATAAAGATAATGAGATTACAGGTCATCTTCTGTTTGAAAAACGGATGACCGGATAAAAAAGGGGGAGAGAGTCTATGTTCCCTCCATCAGGCCACGCTCACATCCGTACCTTTCGACTCAGCCACGACCTCCGGATTGTAGTATGAGTAGGCCCTGCTCTCCGGCACAATGGCCTTTACCGGGAACAGTGCCCTGACCTGTATGCTGAACCTTATCTCCTCTCCGGGCCGCATGTCGTCGATGTAAAGTATCACCTTGCGGCCTGCGATCTCATATCTTGTTATCGTGCCATCCTCCCTGAGGGCATCAAGGCTTGCCGACACAGGTGTGAATCCGGTAGGTACTGCGATATCCACTATCATCATGCCGCTGGAACTCGCAGAGCCGTCTATTCCCTGAATGCCGTTGTACTTCAGCCTGGTCCCCACGGTGACCATGTCGTTCACCGCGACATCGGTGGAATCATACTCCACGTCAAGCTCGATCTCATTCTGCTCAATGATATCCGGGAGGATAACATTGAAGCGCCTTACAAGCTGGTAGTTCAGCTCTCCCGTGCCTTCAAGGTCGAGTTCTACCTTCGATGCATCCTCCGGAATCTCCACGATCTGCACCACATCGAAGCTGGATGAGTTCACGTTTATGGTCCTGATCGCCTCGCCGTCTGCGAGCACGTGCACCGTGGCATCGATGTCCCTTCCGGCGCTTGTGGCTGCGGTAATCAGGGCCCGGAAGGCCATGACGGTGTCCTGGGTGCTGGAGAAACCGCCGTTGGAGTTTCGCTGCGCAGCTATCCATTCAAGTGACGAGCTTGCAGCGGGCTTATTTGCTTCAATAAGGGCGAGGGTTGCGTAGGCGGTGGTTTCCACGTTCTTGCTCGATGGTGCGATGAAGTCATAGCCACCGTATTCATAGGTCTTTTCCACCGCACCTTCTCCATAACCCCAGTATGTGCCGTCATCATCCTGCTTCGAGATTGCGAGCAGCTTGCCGAGTGCTTCGCCGGCGAAGGGGCTGTCAAGTCTCTGCAGGGCCAGGGTACCGATTGCAAGGGCATATGGGTCGTCCTGTTCAGCAAGAGCATCTTCCAGATACTTCCTGGTATCGGCCATGACCACCGGGCTCGCAGAACCGTATTCATCGAGCGCCAGGGTGACAAATGCCGTAAGTGCGTAGGTGCCGCTGAGCCCTCCCATCATGTCCTGGTGTATCACGAAGCCCACAGGCTCCCATGAACCATCCGGCTGCTGGTGTGACTCTATCCATGCCGCAGATTCTGCAAGCATGTTCTCATCGATTGTTGTCAGGTCCCTTGCACCGCTGAACTGTGACAGCACAAAGGATGTCAGCCAGAGGCTGCCTTCAGGATCGCTTTCACCGAATGCCGAGAAGGAGCCATCGCTGTGCCTGTAGGTAAGCTCACGCTGGTAACCCGTTACCAGGTACATTTCGGCCTTTGCCTTGAGTTCAGGATTATCCTGTCCTGTGGCCTCAAGGTAGCGCAGCACTTCCGCATCGGTGGAGAAGAGCATCATGTTCTGTTCCCCACAGCCGTAGGGCATTCCCAGCAGGTTGTCCACGCCGTTTATGGTCTGGGCGACTATACTTGGGGTAAAGCTCACAAGCACCTTGCCGGAATCGGGGACAATGTTGCCGGGAAGGGTCGGGTCGAGTTCAATGGAGCCGTTCCTGAGCACCCCGTTGTCAACAAGCTCCCTTGTAGCACCTTCGGGCTCAATGATAATGTCCTTGCGAACCGAATCGGACTTCTCAGTTGTCTGCCCCGTGATCTCGATCACCTGCTTTCCAGTTTCTGTCGGACGGATAGTGAAGCTTGCATAACCCACACTGTTAGCCTCCACCGGGACTCCCTGCACGTCATTACCAACGATATCGAACCACCCGGCTCCTGAAAGTGTGATTCTTACTTCCTGGTCCCTGTCAAGATAGTTATAGACCTGCACCTGTACAGGGAACTCCTCTCCCCTGGTCACAGCATACGGCAGGTCAGGGTCGATGAAGAAGTCCTGGAACACTGTCAGGCTGGATTCGGAAATGCCAATGCCCTCAGGACCGGAGGAGACTGCATGAAGTCTCCATGTAGTGATGCTATCGGGTGCGGTCAGGTCAAGGCTGGCAAGTCCCTCCTCATCGGTGAGCAGCTCAGGCATCCATACCCATGTTTCCGGGAAGAACTGGCGCACTCTCTGCACCCCGGCAAGGCCATCTCCTCCGGCATCTTCCGGGGAAGCGGTTTCTTCCTCAGGCATTTCCATATCCATCATTGGCGGTTCTCCAGCCATGGCTTCCTCTTTAACCATCACTTCATCAAAGGCCATGCCATTCTTCTCAAATCTGTCATATCCCGCAGGAGATCTGGGGACACTGATCCCAGGGGATGCCATGACGGTCACACCGGAACTTTCCAGTATCTCATATGCTCCTTCCCTGTTCCATACGGGATGTGATTCTGCCTGTGGCTCCATGAAGCGTTTTTCCAGCTCATCGAAAACCTGTTTCAGGTTGAGCCTGCCTTCGCTCAGTGCATATACCGACTCGTCAACGATGGAGAGGCCGATCATGGACCTGCTGCCTGCATTAAGATCCAGGGTCACATTGCCCCCGGGTTTTACGGGATCGCTGTCAAAGGAACCTGACAGGTCCACCTGTGTGGAGAACTGCACGTCAAATGGCAGCACATCGGCAGAAACCTCGCTGTTGGGGTTGATCATGTATGCAACGACCCTGGCCTGAGGGCTCATCTGCGGCGTGACCGGGATGCTGATGTCCTGCTCATCGCTGGTTGCGGAAAAAACGGTCCTGCCGTTTGCAAACACGTCATAGAAAACCGTACCTGCATTGGTAGAGTATACCCTGAAGGAGATGCTGTCCCCCACTTCAGGTACTCCCTCGCTGGTCTGGCTTATATGAATAAAGCTTGCAGTGGGTGAATAGACCGCTCCCATCTCCCGGTAGGCGGAAGCATCATCTGTGCGCGCATTCAGGTAGCATGCTGTAGTGGATTCCGGGATCTCATATGCCAACAGGGCAACACCATTACTGGTTGATACTGTATCCTGCTCTCCAGTTTCATCATAGTTCTCATCCCTGAACGTTGCATCTATGGTCACTTCTGTGTCCACAGGATCTCCTCCGGGATCCTTCGTGACCACAAGCACCTGCAGCGGCATGCCGGGTTTGACATAGTTTGACTCCGGTATCAGCTGAAGCACCACCGGGGAACTGGCAACGGTAAGCAACTTGTTGCTGGTCTCACTGTGATTGCCTGAGTCTGTGACAGTGACATTTAGCATCAGGCTTGCCTGCCCTCCTGCACCGTATGTGCCTGCTGCGTATTCAACTGCCGGGAGTTCGAATTCCAGGGTGCCTCCCTCAAGTTCTCCGCTGAATGTCGCGTATTGTTCCCATTCACCCACGTAGCGTGAAGCCTCTACAAGCACCGACCCTTCCACATCCCTGCCGAAGAAGTAGTTAGCTGAGACCGTACCTGTAATCTTATCTAAAACCAGGAACCATTCCTGTGGTGTGCTGAGCGATACATCGAATTTTGGCAGCACATACCTGTCCACCTCGACATCTACATTGGATGTTGACTCTCCGGATGTGGCTGTTATCTTCCATGTGCCCAGGTTCAGCTCAGATGCAAGCGGCATATCAAAGGAGGCCACACCATACTCATTGGACCTCAGTTCCTCCCTGAATACCTTGATCCCCTTTGCATCTTTTATCTCAACAGCGATGTCCTGTTCCACAGGAACAAGGTTGTTGTTCAGGGATAGTATCCTGCCGTGTACCGCCTGGCCGGGCTTGTATATCGGCTTGTCAGTCTCGATGAAGAGCGGATTGTTCTTCACAACTTCCACGGTTGCAGTGAAATTGCGCTCATATCCTGCCGGTCTTGCTGTGAGCACGTAGCGCCCCTCCTCTACATCCGGCACTTCAAAGGAAGCTACCGAATTCCCGGCATCGGATGTGGACACCTTTGTAAGCGGAATTACATTGTTGTCCTCGTCAACAAGAGTGTATTCGATACAGCGGCTCACAGGCTGGCCGTCCTCAAAGGCCGCCATGGTTATAGAACTCTCGCCGCCGGAGTAGAGCGTATCCGGGGCGAGTATGAAGAACTCATCACCTGAGTTAGCAAGCTGTCCGCTGCAGGGGCCTGCCTGGTTCAATGATAGCTGTCCACTTTCATTCTCATCTCCGATACACCCTGATAACAGGGATAATAATATCAATATGCAAAACAACTGTGATCTTAACCTGGTTCGTTCCATTTTCATTTTTCTACCACGCCCGACATCAGATCAGGAATACTGTTTTTAGTGGAATGTAAGAAACAGAACTGTATATACTTTGCTTAAACTTCAAACATGTTCGAACTTATTTGAGGTAAGGCCGTGTGAACGTGGGATTCGCAGGAAGGTCTGGATGTTCAGAGGAAGTTGGTCCACTGCCAAATTTCCGTCATTGACCGACCAGTCTCTTCGTGATCTGTGCAACATGCCTGCCCTGGAACCTTGCGATCCCAAGCTCGTTCCCGCTTGGTTGCCTGGTATCCGGGCCGCTGCCGGCGATAGTTGAAGCTCCGTAGGGGCTGCCCCCGGTGATCTCCGTGAGGATGGACTGCCTTTTCTCTGAATAGGGAACGCCCACGATGATCATGCCGTGGTGCAGCAGTGTCGTGTGGAAGCTCAGGATGGTGGATTCCTGGCCACCGTGCTGGGTACTGCTTGATGTGAAGACACTGCCAACCTTGCCGATAAGTGCTCCTCTTGACCAGATGCCGCCTGTCCTGTCAAGAAATGCACGCATCTGTGCAGCCATCATCCCGAACCTTGTGGGTGTGCCAAAGATCATGGCATCTGCTTCCACCAGATCGTCAATGCTTGCAACAGGAATGTGGCTGAACATCTTTTTTGATTCAGTGGCCCCCATCCTGGCGAGTATCTCGGGGGTAAAGGTTTCAGGTACCTGGTAGATCCCAACCTCAGCACCCTCTACTTCCCTGGCGCCCTCTGCAACTGCTTCGGCCATTTTGTAATTGTGGCCGTAGAGACTGTAAAATATCACATCGATCTTCATATTTTCCACCTCTGGATGCGGTAGTGCATGTCATCAGTAAGTAATAGTAATGGGAAAACGACCTGATATATAATTTCCCGGGTTCAGGTGTAAAGCACAGGTTTA
>JAFGCK010000121.1 GCA_016932675.1 Methanosarcinaceae archaeon
TGTGATCTGGTCTTGTACAAGTTTAATTATCTAATTGTTGATAACCTTTTCGATTTATCGACCGGTTTGTACCTTCCTTTCGTTCAATGCGAATACCAGCTTTTTGTTCAACTACTTCGCCTATAATACTTAAATTGCATGCAGAACGTGCTTCTCCCAGTTTGTCCGGAGGTACCGTGAAAAGCAACTCGAAGTCTCCTCCTGTGTAAAGTGCAAAGTCCATCTGTTCATCCGGATCGCAGGTCACATAGTTTCCCATGTCCTCGTGCACAGGCAGCATGGACTCATAGATCTGGAAGCCGACCCCATTGATGTCGGCAAGGTCGTGCAGGGACATTGCAAGGCCATCGCTGGTGTCCATCATACAGTTCACAGCACCCGAACGTGCAAGCGCCTGTCCCTCCGCCACCCTTGGATATGGCTCAAGCAGGGTATTCAGAAAGGGATCAGGTATATGGATCCCCTGTTCAATGGCATGAAGCGCTGCGCCCGCCGAGCCTGCAAAACCCGTCACGCACACCTTATCGCCTGCCATGGCACCCTTTCGTTTCAGCAGACAGGACTTTTCCACCATCCCCAGAGCAGTACCTGTTATGGTCAGTTCATCATGTGTATCGATATCCCCGCCGATCACCGTAGTATCGCATGCCTTTGCACAGTCCGACATACCCCGGGCCATTTCCTCTACAAAGGAAACGGGCGTATCGGAAGACATGCCGATAGCAAAAAGGATCCCTGTGGGGCGTGCCCCCATGGATGCCACATCGCTCAGATTGACCGCCGCAGACATCCAGCCGATCTGCCAGGGAGTCATCTGCTGTGGAAAATCTGTTTTCCTGTGCAGCATATCCGTGGTCACCACAAGATATTCACCACCTCCAACATCGAGCACTGCACAATCATCACTGCCGGGACCTATGACAAGATCGGCATTGTAGCCGGTATTGAACATTCCTGAGAGAAGACTGACAAGTGGCCTTTCACCCATCTCCGAGACTTGTGTGATATTCATGGTCATATTTTTAACTATTTGAGAGAGACTTTGTGTATTTCGAATGTTTTATGGATACTTTTTTTACAATGAACACATGTATTGAAAGATGCTTTATTTATCTTTAATGTTACATTTTAACAACGCCGATATGCGATCCAGAACACGTTTGCAAGAACTACAGGATAAAAGAGAGGCCGGCACAGATAACTGTTGATTGCCGGCCAGGGGCAAACATCACCTTCTTACCCTCCGCACAATACCGATGACCAGCCCTCCTAAAATTGCAAGGACGATCAATATCGGAAGGAGATATCCTGCCAGTACTATCATTGCATTCACCATTGAGATGAAACCCTGGACAGAGCCGGACAGTGCGTCCCTGAGTCCCCATGAATGAGCGATCGGACGGGGTTCTGTGACACGTATGTTGATGGTCGTGAACTCTATTCTGTTATCCAGGTATTCCAGGCGGCCGGTCAGGCTGTCGATCTCGCCACGGACACGTTCGAGTTCCTTTTCCACGCTCAGCACTTCCTCGACCGTCGTACTCATGTTCAGGATCTCAGCAAGGCGTTTTTCCTGCCTTTCCAGATTTTCAAGGCGGGCACTGATATCGATGTACTCCTCGGTCACATCCTGGCCGCTCACGCTCTTGGAAGCAAGCTCTCCGAGCCCTTCCACCATCGCAAGGAATTCAGGATAATCCGATTCTGGGACACGGACCGTAATGTATCCCTCTTTTCTGCTGTCTGAGCCATAGTTGAGGTCATAGACCGATGAATAGGAGACATAGCCGCCTGCATCCCTGGCAGCCTCTGCTATCGTCCCGATTGTGGATACTGCATCGTCCACTTCAATGGACATCTCCACTGTGGTGATGGTCTTGCGATCCACGGCATCTGTGCCGGTACCGCCATAATCAGCCTCTCCGGCAGCCTCCTGCGCGGGGGCCTCTTGCGTGGGGTAATATGCCGCTTCTTCAGAATAGACTGTCTTTGATGCCGTATCGTATGACCGGGAATCCTGATAGTCATCAACTCCCATACAACCACCTGCAAGCAGGAACAGGGTTATCAGGAGAATTGCGGAAAGTAAATATGCCTTTTTCATTTGATCACGCTACCTTTGTTTAACAGGAGATTGTTGCCGGACCTATAAAACGATAGCTTAAGCTTCAGATCTGTTTGAAGTTATGGACGGGATCCTGAGATTCATGAAGAATGGTACCGGAGAACAGAAAGTGGACAGGAAGCAAAAGCACAAAGGTCATATTACATTTTCCAGAAAGTTTATCTGTGTTCCTTCCACAAAGACCTGTAAGCGCAGTCAACCTGGAAGACCGTTGAATATGACTGTTGTTTCAGTAGTTAAATTTAAATATCGCTGGTTTTGACTATACAGTATGGACGAACCGGTTTTCATGGTAGGTGGAGAGGTAGAGCCACCTTTTTTCATCGGCAGGGATGAAGAGGTCGAAAGGATAAGACTGGATATACTGACATCCGCACAGAACAATGTGATCATTGGCCCTCGGAGGATAGGCAAGACCTCACTGCTGAAGAATCTCAGGAACAATGTCAGCGGCCAGGTGCTCTTTGCCTCTGTGAACTGCCGCAAGATAACTGAGCTTGCAGACCTTTTCAGGCTGACCACACAGGCACTGGTAGCAGCCTACGAGGAAAAGCACATGGTTAGAGGGATCTTAAAGAAGTTCTCTGAGGTGTTCAGGGGGAAGATCACAGCAGCGTCCAGATCGATCTCGGAGATCGGGGGCAGCATCGAACATGTGGGACATGTGTATCTCAGGTTCCGGGAAGATGAGATCGGTGAGAAAGAACTGGTTACAGAGACCTTCAGGTTCATCGAGAGGTTCGCTGAAGAGATCGAAGAACCGGTTGTGATAGCTTTTGATGAGTTCCAGGAGCTCAGCAAGTTCAACGGGAACATCTTCAATCTGCTGAAAAGCCACATGGACAGCCAGCCAGGCGTCAGATACATCTTTTCAGGCTCCTCGGTATCCCTGCTGCACGAAGTGTTCCTGAAGCCGGATTCACCGCTATACCTGATGGCTGCGAGGGTCAGCCTCAGGCCCATTAAAAAAGATGACGTCAGTAACTACATCCGTTCCCGCCTCAAGACCCGGGACATGGAGATATCCGACCCTGCCCTGGAGAGGATATATGAGTACACCAACGGTTTTCCCTTCTACTTCCAGAAACTCGGTTTTCTTATCTATCAGGCGGCAATCCTTGATAACAGGGACTCAGTGAAGGTCAGGGATGTGGATACCGCCTTCAGCTCCATGCTCAGGGAGTTCGACGGCGAGTTCGAGGCAAGGTACTCCGTCAAGTTCAGCAGGCAACAGCAGGATATCCTGAAATACCTCTCGGCAGACAGAACCCGCCGCCTGAGTGAGATCTCCAGGGACATGCAGACCCCCGCATCATCCCTCACAACATCGATGAGAGACCTCTACCACACCATGACCGTGCAAAAACCAAAGGAAGGGACCTACGGAATAATGGACAACGTGTTCCGGCTCTGGATCAGGAGGAATATCCTGGGAGATCTGGAATGACATAAAAAAGAAATGTGAAAATGCAGAGCTGATTGCTTTGCGTCCCTGTATTGATCAGGATCTATGATCAAAAACTTTCCCACTGCACCTTCTCATTACCGCTTTCCTTCGTCCTGACCCACACATCATCCAGGAACCCATGTGCAGCAGCAGCAAGTCCAAGCATCTCGTCCCTGCTGTACGGCCTTATGTCCCTCATGCTCTCAAGCATGGCATGCTCCGGGATGCCCTGCTGGATGACATAAGTAACATCCCGTTTTCCAGTGAGCTCAGAAATGGAAGCAGCGATCCTGGAGACATCATCCGCGTCACCGATGAAATCCCTGATGACAGTGGTCCTTAGTTCCAGTTCCAGACCGCTGCGCATGACCGTGAGTATGGACTCCGATACATTCTTCACCACCTCTTCCGGGTCGACCCCAGTACATTCAACGGCAGCCTGAGTTTCACAGCAGCCAATAGCCCTGGAATACATCCCCGGATCATTCAGGGGGGACTTGACATCGATGAAGAACTTGTCAACAAGGCCTTCATATATCATCTCAACCACAACCTCCGGATAGTAACCGCAGGTGTGGATCCCCACCAACAGGCCATTGTCCTTTGCAAAACGTGCAAGATGCTGGCATGCCTTCTTCTGCATGAAGGGCTCGCCGCCGGAAACTACAATGCTGCTGACAAAGGGCCTGGATTTATTGATAGCTTTCTCGAGAACTGCTATATCCTCCATCTTGCTTTCAACAAGCAGCTCATGGTTCTGGCAGTAAGGGCACCTGAAAGGACATTTTCGTAAAAAGAAAACGACCGACACACGCCCGTGCCAGTCTACGGTAGAGATTGGAATAGAACTTCCGTAATTGACTTTCATGTGATCAGATCATGTCGCTTGAGCTGTAACGCATTCTGTCTGCAAGTTCCTGCTTTTTGGCACTGTTCCAGCCATCCACGGCCTGAACATAGCCGGTGACCCTTGAAAGCTGCTCCACATCTGTCGAACCGCAGTTCTCACAGCGGTCCTTCAGGCCGGACATGATGTGGAAGTCATTGAGACAGACGGTCATGTCCTTGGTGAAGGCGAAATAGCCTACCTGGGTGTTCCTTGCAATGTTCATTGCGAATTCCTTGAGACCCCTGGCATCGGGGGCCCCCTCTCCCATCCAGATATGGCAGATGTTACCGCCGTCAACTATCGGGAAGAACACATGCTCGATATTGATCCTGTCGATCAGGGATATGTTTGCACCGGGTGGTACATGGGTGCCGTTGGTGTAGTATATCGGAAGGTCGTGCGTCTTGCCCATTTTTTCAAGGGCTGCTTTGCCGTCACCCTTGACAACCTCGAGTACACAGTCCCTGTACTCATCGTGCAGGAGGTCGGATACGGCAAACCTCTGGCCGGTAGTCTCAGCAGGTGTACGTGCAAGTGCTATCTCCATGTTGTATTTCCGGCTGAGCTCATTTGCGTACATCTCCATCTCGGTCATTACTCTGATAGCGAACTTGAAAGCGTCCCTGGACTCATGTAGCTGGTAACCTGTGTGGTACTGCACCATTTCGTTTATGCCGATCACACCGATGGTGTAGACAAGTGAATCGATATCAACGGCTATGGAGCCTTTCTTACCTGTCACCGGGTCCTTTGGCCTCTGGGTCGCAAAGGGCATCCTGCTATTCTCGATGATGTTATCCATCCAGCTGCGCTTTGTCTTGAACAGTTTGATACTCTGCTCCATGAGGGTTTTAAGGTCTGCAAACAGAGCATCGTCATCCCCATTGGCCCTGTATGCGGCCCTGGGGCAATTCAGGGAAACGACCTGCCAGGAACCCATGGAAAAGTGCTTTCCGTCCTTGAATATAAGCTTGTCCTCGAAACTGTCATCATCAGCGGCGTTGGCTGAGAACTGGTATGCACAGCACTGATAGCAGGATATACCCTCGCCTGCACCTCTGTATTCAGGTAACTGATTATCGAAATAAGGTGTGCCGAACTTTGCCGCCAGTGCGAAGGTCATATCGTACAGCTCCTCGTAGCCCGGCAGGTCGGGATTTGCCCTGTTGAAGAACTCATCCTCTTTCATGAAGTCAGGCTCGATGGAGATCTCCGGCTTGGGGAAGTTGAA
>JAFGCK010000122.1 GCA_016932675.1 Methanosarcinaceae archaeon
ATTTCCTGTTCCTTACGATCTTATAGATCTCTTGCAGTGCCGGATTAGGAGCATACAATCTTCCGTCAATTTTGAAGCTGACGTTTTTCATTATTGGTCTGTCTCCAGTGTAACCTATCCACAAAATGTGTGTATCTCCGTATTCAGCTTTATTCCGGAATAATCCTGTTTTTCTGCTCAATTTGAAGGATATCTCAAAAGACTGTCTCCTATCCCACATTTTCAGATTATCCAGATTTGTGTTAATGTTAACTTCGTATCTGTTGTCCTTAAGATGATCTATTATGTGTCTGATAAGATGATGATAGTCTGCATCTAGCTCGAAACGGTTAAGTTCAACGCATTTCTTTCCGACTGCATTGTTATTATAGATCACACAATATGGATGGTCGCTCATAACTCCTGCCATGATCAATATATATGTAAGCAAACTATATATATCTTTTTTATATATTTTAGATGATTTATATGTGCTTTTTTTTTATTTCACCATCATGTTCATGTATATGTGGAACTGCTGTGTGTGTGCAGCAGGGGGTTCACAGGTGCATATAACGAGTCCCATCATTTCAGGTTTTGTAGATGGAGTTGGTTGTACTGTGAACCCGGACTGAATGACCAGCATAACAGTACATAATGTCTGTCTGCGGAATATCCATGGATGTTGACAGTTCCTCTTGTTTTCATCATGCCTGACCTTCGTGGTCGCTGCCAGGGTGGTGTTGTCCTTTCTCCTGAAAACCGATTCAAAATCAAGGGAACCCTCAGATCTTATCTTACTGAGCATGTCCGTTTCACTGACATTGAGATCGCACATGTGCATCCTGAGCAGTTCTTCGAAGGAATATCCCAGCAGATCGCAGCCAGCCTGGTTTACATTGAAGAAATGGCATCTGTCATCGAACCAGAATAGGGGTGTCAGAGTGGTCGACAGAGAACTTTGCTAACCTTACCTCCTTTTCCATCCTGTCACTTTTCAGGACCATTGTCATTAAATTGCTTACAGCGAACAGGCTGTTGATATCTTCAGGTTCCCATTCTCCAGTCTCTTCAACATTGTCCAGTCCGATAAAACCTTTCAGTGTCCCATCGACAAAGATAGGAAGTACCAGCACAGATCTGATGTTCTGTTGTTCCAGGATATCTTTTTCTGCAGAAGCCTCTTCAGGAAGGGATGAAAGATCTTTGATATGAATGATTTCCCCTTTTCTGAGCCTGTCGCACCACCAGGGGAACATTTCTATAGGTAGGTTCCGAAGCCTTTCTTTTTGGGATTCCACGCCCTCAGTGCACCATTCATGGGTATTGTCCATGATAACTTCATTTTCATGGAACAGGAAAAGGTAGCTTCTGCCTGCATTGCACAATTCACCTATTTCCTGAAGTGCTTTATTGATGGCAGTGTCAATATCTTCCGGACAGGCAAATACCGAAGCTATTCTGGATAAGGTATCCCGGATCTTATGTATTCTTCCTGTTTCTCTTTGTGCACAGGCTTCTTCAAATGTGCTAGTGTCTGTATATGTTTACAGTTTCCATTTTTTGTAGAAATCGGGAAAAGTAGAACTGGAATGTATGCAACGACCGGATATCTGCTAATTTCCGTTTTTAAAATCTGGAAAACATTTTTTCCAAGGATTTGCATCTTTATACATCCCTTAGGGTAGAGATAGACATAGAATACAGCTAAAATAAATCTGCATGACAATTGTTTGATCTATCTTTGTATCAGTTCTTACTTTACCGTATGCATCGCTTCAATGTAATTTATGCCTGGTTCATAATTTAAGTTTTTTGGCACCTGCAAATTTCAGGGGATATACTTAAGGAAATGCCATTTTTCATCTAAATTCCTTTTCCGTTATATTTTTGATATACAGCTTATGAGATTATCTAATTAAATTTTTATATGTTGAATGCTAAGTTGCATTTCTCATATCAAAGAATTCTTAGTCGCAGAGGTTTCAGCAACAATGCTGTTTCTTTATTAGAGGAATATGGACCAAGGTGAATCTATGAAAAAGGTATTACTATTAATTCTGACATTAGCTGTTCTTGTGAGTGGTTGTGCATCATCTGATGATGAAGATGTGATTAATGCTTCACAGGTTGTAATTTCTGGTGATCATATATCTGTGAACTATATAGGCGAACTGGATGATGGCACTGTCTTTGACACTTCCATTGAGCAGGTAGCCATAGATGAAGGCTTGTACAATCCTGCCAGGAAATATGAACCTCTGGAGTTTATTGCCGGCGCCGGACAGATGATACAGGGTTTTGACGAAGCTGTCACAGGCATGGCTGCAGGTGAGAAAAAGACCGTAGAGATCCCTCCCGGGAAAGCTTATGGGGAGTACAGTTCTGAGCTGGTTTTCGATATTCCTTTCGGGCAGTTCGAGAGTGCCAACATCACTCCTGTTGTCGGTGAAGCTATTTTTATGCAGGGACGGCCGTGTACGATCATCAATGTTTCAGAAGGAAATGTTACACTCGATTGTAATCACTATCTTGCGGGAGAGACCCTTATCTTTACGATAGAGCTTGTCTCCATAGGAAGTAACGATAGCAACAATTCCTGAACAATTCGTGGTCTATATGGAAAAAGAAGAAAAGGTCGTAGTTGTCCTTCTGACTATGATCATCCTTTCTCTTTCAATTGCTTACGTATTCTTCTTTTCGGATACTGGTCCGGAACTAGCTGAATTCTCCGGGTCTTCAGAGATCGGCAAGAGGGTTATGCTTGAAGGAAATGTTATATCCAAACTTTATACCCATACTGGCGGCCATCTTCTGCTGACCGTTAATTCCAGATCAGGGCCAGTGATGGTTTTTATTCCTTCTTCCAGTGGTGCGGAGGAAATAGGCTCGAGGGTCAAACGGGATGATACTGTTCAGGTGTCCGGAATTGTTCAAGATTATAACGGCAGGATCGAAGTTGTGGTGCGGAATGAAAAGGATGTGTTCGTCATTGACACTGCCTGATAATATGAGGATGTCTAATTAGCTCCTAAAACTCCTTTTCTAATCAGACAGCATTCAATCATACTTGAAATCGACGTAGCCGCATTGATCTGTGTTTTGGGAAAATCAATCCCACAAATATTTCAGACACGGATTAACGCAGGATTTACGCGGATCTTGCTGTTTGCCGGTTTTAGATCCCGGTATCCCGGTATACCATGAATCCGTGTTGATCGGTGTAAATCTGTGTCCTGAAAGAGATCTGGAAGATCACCGGCTTTAATGAAAAAAAGAACAGGCTTTTAAGCTTAAATTCTAATTAAATATCCTCAATAACACAGGCAATTAATCGCTAAAGATTTAAATCAACAGTGCGTCATAAACAAGCATGAAAGCCTGTATTATGTGTGGAGGGGAAGGGACCAGGCTGCGTCCTTTGACATTTGCAAGACCAAAACCAAGTATCCCCATTTTGAACAGACCTTCCGTTGTGCATCTGATAGAACATCTTTCCAAGGAAGGGTTCAATGATATCGTGATAACTCTTGGATATATGGCGGAAAAGATCGAAGAAGAACTTGGAGACGGCCGTATTTTCGGAGTGCATATAGATTATGTATATGAAAAGGAAAAACTGGGTACTGCAGGTGGGGTGAAGAATGCTGAGCAGTATATTGGGAAGGAGCCCTTCATAGTTCTTGGAGGAGACCACGTCCTTAACCTCAATCTCAGGGAGATGTACCGTTTCCATGAGATGACCGATGCTCTTGTTACCATAGGCCTGCTTTCCATCGATGATCCAAGGGAGTTTGGTATCGCTGACATGGATGTCAATAACAGGATTCACCGCTTCCTGGAAAAACCCGGCTCCGGGGAGATATTCAGTAATCTTGCAAGTACGGGTATCTATGTCTGTGATCCGGAGATATTCGATCTGATACCTGATAACACAAAATATGATTTCGCAAAGGACCTCTTTCCAGAGATGCTCAGAAGGAATATGAAGATCAACGGTCTGCTTGCACGTGGCAAATGGACCGATGTTGGAAATGCTGCTGCTTACAGGCAGGCACAGCGCTGGATGCTGGAGGCACTTCCCGGGACCACCATAGTTGGTCACTTCAGCACAAAAGATGCACGTATCACGGGTCCGCTTCAGCTTGGGCATAACGTTTCTGTCGGTTTCAATTCAGCGATAGTGGGACCCACGGTTATAGGTGAGAACACTGCCATCGGTGACAATGTGCTTATAGGCCCATATACTGCCATAGGTTGCAATTGCGTCATCAACAATGAATGCAGGATACTTTCCTCCTATATATTCAATGGGGTCAGCATTGGCAAAAACTGCAATGTTTCGGGTTCTGTAATTGACAATGATACCAGGGTGAATGAAAACTGTTGCCTGGAGAATGGAACTGTCCTCGGGCCTGCTGTTATTGTGGGAAAGGATACTACGGTCCACTCCAATATACGCATCTGGCCTGAAATTGAGATCGAAGCAGGTACAAATGTAAAGGAGGACATGATCAACGAGTCCTATCTTTGATCCCCTGTCCCTATTATCATAGCAGGTCGGGTTTTATAGCAGGTCGGGTTTTATGAACAAGGTTAAAAAATGGCTCCTAATATCCTTGATCATAAGCCTGATCTCGGGAATCCTTATAATAATACTGACATTTGATGCCCTTACCATAGATGCGTTGCTACGCATAAGACCGGAATTCATTCTTGCAGGAATTTTACTGCATGCCTTTTCCTATGTTGTGTGGGGTGCAAGGGTTCAGGGTCTTTGCAAAACTCTGGGACATAATATAGGTCTTTTAAGGTCTGTTGAGATAGTGACCTCCAGTACTCTGGCAGCGTCTATCACACCTTCTTCACTTGGAGGTGAACCTGTAAGGATACACCTCCTGCATATTGACAGGATCCCTCTTGGGATGGCATCGGCAGTTATTATTGGGGAAAGGGTCCTCGATGGGATATTCATATTGTCCCTTGCTCCCTTTTCAATATATGTTTTCAGCAAAATACTGGATGACCCTTCCCTTGATGTTCTTCTGGTGCTGGCAGAGTTATTCCTGCTTGGTATACTTTTCCTGTCCCTGTATGGCATATGGCGGCCGGAACCTACAAAAAAGCTTACACATCTGATCATCAGGAAGATGGCACCTATTGTAGGTACCAGGACGGATGTAAAACTTGAAAGTGTGCTGGAAAAGGTTGATTCGGAACTTGGGCATTTTCACGATAGCATTGAATTCTTTATCAGAGAGGACCGGCTGGGGCTTTTTATAGGTGTAGCGTATACGCTCATTTTCTGGATTACGGAATTTTTCCTTCTGTATGTCATCCTCTTGGGGCTGAACCAGTATCCAGATCCTTTGGTAGTCTTCTCATCACAGGTACTGATGATAATCCTTATGGCGATACCTTCAACACCCGGAGCCAGCGGGGTTGCAGAGTTTGGAGCAACTACAATTTTCTCTGTATTTGTAAGTTCTTCACTTCTTGGAATAACCGTTGTTGCCTGGAGAGCACTGACATTCTACATGAACCTGATTGTAGGCAGTTTTGTAAGTTTCAGGATACTTAAAGATACGGATCTTATGAAAAGGCTCATAAGGTAGATGTTTTATGAGGAGATGTCAGGAGTTGATTCTCAGATATTTAAGCAATTGGTCTGCACTCTCGACCCTTTTCAGAAAATCTTCCCTGTCTGAAAAAGGCGTCTTGCTGCGGATGGTCACTGCCTGCTTTTTACCAATACCCGGTAATTCCTGTATGAACCGCAAAGGTGCCTGGTTTATATCCAGAGGAAAAGGTACCCCTGTGACAGAACGTTGTCCATGTCCTGTCACGGTTATGTCTGTGAACTCTCCTAATGGCATGTTTGCAGGAATCCCCACAAGCAAGGGGTAGGATCCCATCTGCCGCCCAAAGCAGATGTTTGCTTCATTCACCTCACAAAGCACATCTTTGAGTCTGGTGCCTGGCGGAACAACTTTTCTAAGCATTGGCTGATCGATATTCTTTCTGACCATTTCCTTGTATTTAAGGAATAACTTCTTGTTCCTGGACACAAGTTCGTCATGTCCGTACATTTTGGTTCCGGGGAAAGCCATTACCTGCCGTATATTTATCCTTCTTACCAGCAGGTCCGAATCAAGCACATTTTTCAGGAAATCATAGTTGAGTTCAAAGGTTCTCTTAGTCTCGCCCCGGAGGCCATGAACGAGATTGATCCCCGGGAGTAGTTCCGGAAGCCCGCTTGCACCTCTTGTTCTTCCAACCTCATTGATAATGCCGATCGCCCGGAAAACCTCATCAGGCATAGCCTTCAGGTCGTTGGCCCTTATCACATCAGGGTCTGCACTTTCCATTCCCATTGCGGCAACATCTCCGGATGTATGGTATTTCACTATGGTCCTGAGTATTTCCCTGCATTCATCGGGATATGCAACTATGGTTGCAGGATTTGCATTATCCATGTGCAATACCTTAAGTTTAGGCGCTGCCTGGCGTATGCCTTTGTATAGAGCCAGCAGAGCATCGGGTTCCGGTTGTGGTATATCACCCCCGATGTCCTTTGCATGGTAGCCAAGTATGTCCGGCTGCCTGCCTATCCTGAAATACCTCGCTCCATTCTCATAGAGGGCCGATACTTCAGAAATAACGTTCTTCACAGGCCTGTGATCAGAATGTCCGTAAAAAGGTTCGGTACAGAAAGAACAGTGTTTCCTGCGGCCGCAGCCCCTGTACGTCTCGATCTCGCACATCACCCGGGGGTAGTCTGGGTGTTTCCTGATGATGAATGCTCCCTTTTTGCCCCAGCAAGCGATCTCGTTCACAGATCTGTATCGATGTTCAGGGATGTCGGGGTCTGCCAGGCTTTCATTCTTTTCAAGGATGTCGTATACAAAGGCCTCAATATCCAGTTGTGATATCAGGACATTCTCATTCCGGACATCCAGAAAACTTGCAGATCTCCCGCCTTCTTTGCTGAATCCCAAACGTATAGGTCCTCCCAGGACCCTAATCCCGTTACTTGCGTTAAAGACACTCTCTATTTCTGCCGGGTTGATGGGTGTTGAACGAAGGTATTTTCCAGGAACTGTCATTCCGGAAACAAGGACTGTGATCTTCGCTCTTTTCAGCAGTTCAGCCGCGTTTGTGGGAGACACCCGGACCGAATCTATTGTGAGATAATGTATGGTCTCTTCGGGGAATCCTCTTTCCCGGAGTGCTCCTGCAATATAACGAATATATGGCGATATATATGGCGGAACTCCGAAACATGCAGGTTCATCCACGTAACCGTCAACGATTATGGCATGACCGTTCATCATGATGTATCTTTTTTATAATATATGTTCTTTAATATTCATCCAGTTATTTATCTTAATGTGTATCATCGCCGGTCTGTGATAGTTCTTTCCCGTTTCCCCGGCAAGTCCGGAGTTTACTTATATCTGCATGGGTGTCTCAAGATTCTAATTTTTCATTGGAATATATCGATAGCAATATTGACAGCAATATTGACAGCAATATTGACAACCGGTGTTCTTGGCTGGTCCCTTATTTGTTCTTTGTGACCGCTAATGCAAATACGCATTTATCCCCTGCACATCTTACAAAATAATACCGGTTCATACTTTTATTATCGTTGGTCCCTGTATGAAAAGGTGATATATTTTTTATGAAAGGTGCACGTTTATATGAATATG
>JAFGCK010000123.1 GCA_016932675.1 Methanosarcinaceae archaeon
ATTCTCTATCTCCTCATAGAGCATGGGGATCACTACAACAGCAGGCCTGATGTATGACAGTTCATGCAGGTGCTGTGCTATCCTCTCGGTATCACCGTAGAAGTTGTGTATCGTTGTGACTTTTTCCTGGTAACAGTCCATTATCTCCCACCCCGGTCAATATAATCTTAATCCTCATTATGCTGATGTAAGTAATACTGCTGGCAAAGAACATAAAAGATACCTCTTTCCCTGAGCCTGAGCAGAACAATGACTATATATGTTAATATTTTGCCCTATTGGCTCTGTAGAAATCCTTATTTGAATTACATAGACAATCTTGGCATATCTGCCAAGGTTATATTTGCAATCTAAATGAAAGTTTCTACAAAACCGGTTTTTTAAACAACGCCAACCAAAGCAATAATATAAAAAGAACCTCCAAAATGTATATCAGAGGTCTCATAAGGGAATCAATATGATCAAAAGGGATATTATTCTGGGAAGACTGGATGAACTGCTTCCTGACTTGAAAAGGAACTATAAGGTAAAGGAAATAGGCCTTTTTGGGTCGGTGGTGAGGGATGAATACAAAACCGGCAGCGATATTGACTTCCTTGTTGAGTTTGAGAAAGGTGCGGATCTTTTTGATTTTGTGGCACTTGGAATTTTTCTTGAAGAAGAGTTCGGGTCAAAGGTGGATATAGTCTCGAAACGTGCCGTAAGGAATGAATTGAAGAGCAGGATTTTTTCAGAAGTGGTTTATGCGCATGCATGAGGCGGTTTTCATGCGTGAGTACAGGATGTTTTTAACTGACATTGTTGAAGCGATCGATGAGATTGAAGAGTTCACTTCAGGTATGGACTTCACTGAATTTCTGAACGATAGGAAAACCCGGAAGGCAGTTGTGAAGAATCTCGAGATCATTGGTGAAGCCGCTAAGAATGTGCCGGACGAGATTAAAACAAGTTATCCTGACATTCCGTGGCGAGTGATTGCCGGTATGCGGGATCGTTTAGCTCATGGTTATTTCGGAATCGATTATGTGATTGTGTGGGATGTTGTTGGCAATCGTCTGATTGGTTTAAGGGATTCTATCCGGGAAATTCTGGTTGAGATAGATCGAGCAGGAAAAAACGTTAAATGGTGACCTTACATCCCTGCTTTGTCCACGGCTTTTTCTCAGATCTCTACAGTTCAGTCATAAAAGGGTACATATCAGCCATCGTGACCTGATCAAAATCCTCGCCAAAGCGTTCACTGGGGATATTCAATTGACTTTAGATACATTTTCTTCTTGTAGTTGTACAGTCCCATATTCACTACTTCCTTTTCCCTGCATATACCATGAAACCAGGCAGGGTGAATGTGCCGGGAGTCTGACTGTGAAACTGACGCCGAGGTTGGGATTCGAACCCAAGCACTCCTTCCGGAGAAACCGGTCTCGAGCCGGTCGCGTTTAGACTCCGTGGTAATCATGCCACAGGATTAGTCCGCTCTGCCACCTCGGCACTGCTGCTTTTGATAGTTGTTATGTATTATATAGGTATCGCGGGATCAGAAATCGAAAAGGGAACTCTGGCCTTTCTTGCAGGCCCCATCTTTTTCCTCCTTTTCCCCAGGCATCTCTATCCAGCCATACTTCCCTCCGCCACCGGGATGGATGACGACCTTCTCCTCCCTGAAGGCGATTATGGCGTCAACGATCCTCTGGTCTACAAAGTCCATACTTTCTGGCTCTGCATGGAGGAGTACGTTGAGTTCATCCCCGAACCTTTCCAGAAGGCTGCTCCATGCACACTGCACTCCCTTGGTGCTGATGCTTGCATGCCCCAGTGCCATCATTATTATTTCCGAGAGCGGCATCAGGTGCAGGTAGGGCGGCCTGTGCCCGGGATGCCGGGGCTGGTCAAGGTCGGCAAGTTCTTGCACCCGGTCAGCCACTCCTTTTTTGATCCGTCCCCCACACACGGTGCAATTCCATTTGTTTGAAATGCACTCTTCCAGGGAGTAGTGGGTAAAACATTTAATGCAGGCAGATTCGTTGTATTTTCCTTCCTGGGGATAGAAGCCTATGTTCAGCGTGACACCGTAACCGTTTTCCCTCAGTATGGCCTTCCTGATACCCTCAAATGAGATATCAGGGACTTCCATCTGATTGAACTCCCGGGCAAGCTTATTGGAATACGGTGAATGTGCATCGGAATTTGAAAGGAAGGTAAGCCTGTGCAGCTTGCTTATGCGGTCTGCATAATCACTGTCGGCACTCAGGCCCAGCTCTAGAAAGGATATGTAGTCTGTCATGTCTTTATAACAGCTTTCAAGGGAATCATGATATGCATAGATTGCAGTCCAGGGGGTGAAGGCATGGCATGGCCCGATAAGCGCTCCAACATCCCTTGCGGCTTCTGCTATCTCAGCACCGTCCAGATGGATTGTGGGCCGGCCGTCTGCCGCAAGGTTCCCGTGTTTGCCCATGGCCTCTGCAAGCTCTTCCGCCTTTGAGATCGATGGAAGGATCAAAAGGTGATGCACGCGGTCCTTATCCTCTATCTCTGTCGTTATTGAAAAATTAGTATTTCCAATGATGATGTTCTCATCATCGACTGCATTGGTCCTTATTTCCTCTATCCATTGAGGGTGGATGCAGTCGCCGGTGGCAATCAGGTCAATGCCTTTCGTTGATGCCTCCTGTGCTATTGTCGGCAGGTCCATTTTAGCAGAACATGCCATTGAATATTTCGAATGTATGTGCAGATCGGCCTTGATCTTCATTTGCCGGACACCTTCAGCCTATGTATCGCAGGTCATCGTCCCTGATCTTGGCTTCCGGTATTCCCTGTTGCTGCTGCTCTACCTCTTTGAGCCTTGCAACGATCTTTTCCATTTCCTTTGCACGCTTCTCAAGAGCACCTTCATCTATCTTTATCTCAAATATGCCGCAAATGACCTTCAACAATGATTGTGCGCTTTTCGGGTCAACGAGGTATCCCGATGTGAGTCCCATAAGACATGCAGCGTCGATGTTCCTGAACTTGCTCAAACCAAGTAACAGGCCGGAAGCACCAACAATTCCTCCTCCCGGCTCTTTCTCCTTGAAGACCACACCGACCTTCTTCAGCTCTTCGATAAGCTGCGGGTTGTTCACGGCGCCAAGCACCTCTTCAGAATAGGTGAGCTGCCCTGTGGGATAACCTCCCAGTGTGTAGATCCTCCTGACCCCTAATTCCTCTGCAATGTCCAGGTAGAGATCACAAAGTTCATAATGTCCTTCTCCGGTTGAGCTCTGATGGTCTCCAACAAGCACCAGAATATCAGACTTTTCGGTAGAGCAGATATACATTTCATTATTGACCAGACTGATCTCACTGTTCTCGTCAACAAGGACCTGTGGCGGGAAATGATGAGAGTATATCTCTATGATCTTTTCGGCATCAAGCTCTTCGATTAGGTGCTCAGCAACAAGTTTTCCCACATGTCCTACGCCCGGAAGCCCTACAAGAAAAACAGGGTTGTTAAGTTGAACTTCTTCTTTCAATCGAATTACTTTTGTACCCTTCATCGGTCATCCTCCCTTTATGGCCATTCTGCGATACCTCCCGTAAGGGTCCTTCGGGGAGTATTTTGCCGGCCGCGGATCCACCGTGTGGGATCCACATGCCGGACATTTTTCTTCAAGAGTGTATTTACCGCAGTTCTTACACCTGTATATCTTCGACCCCAAAAGCAGATCACGCCTTTACAGAATCATTATGTCTGTGGAATTCACCTTTACCGCCAAGTTTCTCGATGGTGTCAACTGCTATCCCTGCAGACCTCTTCAGTACGGCTTCAGCTTTCTTATAATCCGGAGCAATGACCTTTATTCTGTATCGGGGTGCACCAGTGTAGCTGATGTCGATATGTACATCATTATTATCTCCGATATTATTGGCTGCTTCAAGGGCCATCCTTATCACTTCAATTCCGTCCGGGAGATTGCATGTCAGGTCTACATAGCCTGCTATGTCCACAAAGGGTAACTTGATGTTGTTCTGAGCGATCTGGGCTATGCTGTTGGCAACCTTCTTCTTCAGCTTGGTGTCGTTGAAGGCGTTGACACCGATTATGGCCGCTTCTTCGAAAGCTGCATACAGGCTGCCGAAATGCTCCACCAGTTTCTGATTGGTATTTTGCATCTCATCGTTGCTGGTATTTGTCTCCTCGGCCACGAACTGAAGCCATTTGGAAGCTTTCTGCTCGTTCTTCCATTCCTGGATCTTAGCACGCTTCTGATGCTCATTGACATCTTTAAGTGACAGGTCGATATGTCTTCTGGACGGATCTACGTTCAGGACTTTACAGACGATCTTCTGTCCTTCCCGTACGTGATCCCTGACATACTTGACCCATCCGGCCTTGATCTCGGAGATATGTATGAACCCTTCCTTCCTGTCATACTCTTCAAGTGTCGTGTATGCGCCGAAGTCAGTTACATCCTTTACGGTACAGACGACAAAATCTCCACTTTCAGGCCAGTTGTTTCTATCCATTATGAATCACTTTAATCGAGAACTTCAAGGATATGGGTTGTGATCGTTGATTTTCCGCCAGTGGGTTCTGCAAGCGTCCTCCCGCACACAAGGCATGTTACCTTCCGGCTTGCGCTTCCGAAAATGATCTGTTCGTTCTCACAGTCATTGCATTTTACGCGCAGGAATCTGCTCTTTGGTCTGTTCATTCATATCACTCCGCAAATTCGAACTTCTTTGCTCTGAAACAGGGTCTCTGGTGGGACTTATTGCACTCTGTGCACTTGTACCTCAGCCATATCCTCTTGGTTGGCTTGTCCCCTCCCGGCACCTTTGAGAATTTGCCGCTGTTGCCGATTCCTGTCTGGCGTTTCTTCTGCCTTTCGATATGTGTTAGTGACGATGCCTTCCCTTTCTTTACTCTTTCCACAACGACTTCCGTGTGCTTCTTGCATGAAGGGCAATATGTTTTGAATCTCTTTGGGATCTTCATTATCTACACCTTGATAATTTTAAGTCAATCAGCAGTGATCATCTGTGCGACGTTGCGTTTGACCAGTCCTTTTGCGTTCAGGGCAGGCAAAACGACAACATCTTCCGCGTGTAATGTGTAATTGCGATTATCCATGGCCTTTAAGGTAGGCAGGTTCTCCAGTATTCGCACAACAACGAATTCTTCATTTATATTACTTTTGCCCATTGCCTCTTTTTCCTGGCTGTCCCTGACAGCTTGTGCCGGACTGCCCGGTTCTGCAAGGTCCGGTTCAGGTGCCTTTTTTTGTGTTGTCCTGTCCGGCATCGGCTCTGGTGCCAGACCGTCTTTTCTGTTCTTTTTGAGCTTGCCAACGGCCCGGGGGTCAAATATGGGTTCAAGTAACTCCTGACGTGCAATGTTTATTGATGACATGAGGGCATCGTATACTCTTTTTTCTTCAGGGAGTAACTTCTGGATGTCCTGTGGGGAGCGATTGGAAAAGGCAGTTGTGGTAGCGGTGATTATTGTCTTTTTCAGCCGGCGGATGAATATCACTTCAACATCGGTCATCGCACTCTGCAACTCATCCTCCAGCATCCTGGATTCAACTGACCTGGGGTTATTGACCTTATCTATCTCTTCCTCAAGTTCCTTAACGTAGTCTGCAACCTTCTGGAAGAAATCCGGATGGATAGCTTTTAGTGAAGAGCTGCCTTCTTCACGGAGTGTATTCTTAAGTTCAGTTCGGTCCATACTCTGCTGCACCTCTGCACATAAAGTAGACTGCGGCATATTCAGGGACTTCCTGGACACCTTCCTCCAGTATAAAATCTTTTCTTTTCATCTGAACTGCAAACGGTTTAATAGCTTTTATCTTTACCGTTCTCTCTCCAAAGACAACCGCATCGTTAAGGGGCTCGAAGCTTTCAAGTTCATCGATCCTGAGGGCTGTGACCTTCATGCCGGATTTCCCGTGGAGGGAGCCAGGCAGGCGGATGAGTCTCTTGATATCGGCCGTTACAGGTTCATCGACCTGGGTGCTGCCGAAGTTCACCTTCGAGCTTTCAATGGCCTGTTCTATAAGTTTCTCCATAATTATATGAAAATTATCAATATGCCCAAAATCTAATCTTCCATTTTCAATAATACCTTTTAATGTGTCAGGATTCTGAGATATTTTTTTCAAAGCCTGGAAGCTTTTGTTGGAACTCTTGCCCAAACCGGATACTTTTCTTAGTTCTTTGAACATATCCTTATCTTCTTTTACGGATTCAGCTATCAGGTACTGTACAATATACTGTGCGATCCTTTTGCCCCAACCGGTATCATAGTTCTTTAAGATGTATTTGTAGGGGACCTCTGTTTTTCCCTTGAAGGTGTCTGTGCCACTTCCATGTTCTCCGACCATCCACTCTTTAGTATAATGCATCTTAGGGTCAAGCTTCCCGCTGACATAATCCACGATCTCACGCCTTTGCGGGCTTTCCAGCGGGAGCACAGTGGGGTCATTGATGTGGAAGTGGTAACCTCTCCCTCCGGAAAATACGGCATGCACGTCCTCCTCTTTGAAACCGAAATCATTTATAAGAAAGTCGAGGAGTTTCAATGTTTCTCTTTTTCCTTTCTCCAGCATATCACTGTAAGAGCTGATCTTTCCCGGCAGGTGGTCAGAGTCTATATCGAAGATCAGGTCGGCCCTGAGCCAGTTCTTCTCCTTCATCTTCGGGGCTCCTGGATACTCATAGCAGGCTACGGAATAGTATGCATGGGCAGGGCCGATCCCTTTCAGGTAATCGTGCAGCTCGCCCGGTGACCCGAATTCCCTGTGCCTCCGCATGAAAGGGTCTCCGGTGGAAAACTCGAGGAACCCCCATTCCCTTGACATGAACTCCGGCGGTAGCCTCAGCTCTGCATGAGAATAGTATTCCTGGAATTTCGATACGAGAAAGGATCGTGTTCTCTCATTCATAGTGCATGTACTCCCCGGCAGGCACCGGACACGTGTTCTAATTGTCCTTATCTGACATAAAACTTATAGTCTCCATTTGCGTTATACACCCCGCATGAAGAAGGAAATGACGAGTGCCGATGTGGCTGCACTGGTCCTTGAACTTGGATCAGGTGAGAATTCCATCATAGATGCGAAGATAGGCAAGATATACCAGCCTGCAGCAGATGAGCTGCGTATAAGTATATTTGTTTTCGATAAGGGGAGGAATAACCTTGTCATCGGGGCAGGCAGGCGTGCACATCTGAGCGAGCACATCCGCCAGAGCCCTAAGATCCCCCAGGCTTTCCCGATGCTGCTGAGAAAGCACATTATGGGAGGGCGTATCACTTATATCAAACAGTATGATTTTGACAGGATAGTCGAAATAGGCCTGGTCCGCGGAGGGGTCGATACCGTGCTGGTGGCAGAGCTGTTCTCTCCGGGCAACATAGTCCTGCTTGATGCTGAAAGGAAGATAATCCTGCCCATGAGGCCTGTGACCTTCAGGGGAAGAAGGATACGCAGCGGTGAAGTTTACCAGTATCCAGAGGCGCAGATAAGTCCTGTTGATGCGCAGGAGCAGGATATAGGAGAAGCATTTGCCCTTTCAGATTCCGATGTCGTGAGGACCATTGCCAACAGGTTCAACCTGGGGGGTGTCCTTGCCGAGGAGGCCTGTCTGAGATCGGGGGTCGACAAGAGGACACCTGCAAAGGAATTGGGTGATGATGGTATATCGGCGCTTGCACGTTCGCTGAAGGACCTGTTCACACCTCTTCTCAAAGGGGAATTGAGTCCGAATGTTGTAAAGAAAGAGATGAATGGTGAGATCCTGCCTTTCGACGTTGTTCCCTTTGAACTCGGGATATACTCCGGGATGGAAAAAGAGTCGTTCCCATCTTTCAACAAGGCCCTGGATGAGTTCTTTGGCAAAAGGGAAGTTGCGGATGTAAGGGAAATAGCAGAGTCCGTGAAGAAGGAGAAGGTCGATGTTTTCGAGAGGCGTCTGAAAAAGCAGCAGGATGCAATCGAGAAGTTCGGGAAGGATGCTGACATGCAGGTACAGGTCGCTGAAAAGATATATGCCCATTACGTTGATGTCGAGGAAGTGATCGGAGTACTTGATAAGGCCCGGGATAAGGGTTACACATGGGATGAGATCAGGAGGATACTGAAGGATGCAAAGGCTACAGTGCCTGCAGCAAAGCGTATAGTAAGCATCGATCCGGCGGCTGGAAAGATCGTGCTCGATCTTGAGGGGACCAATGCCACCATTGACCTGCGGCTGAGCATCCCACAGAATGCCCAGTCATATTATGACAGGGCAAAGAAACTGAACAGGAAGAAGGATGGTGCTCTCAGGGCCATAGAGGACACAAAGCTTGCCATGCAGAAAAGGGAACGAAAGATCTCCGGTAAACGCAAGGCACATCTTAAGAAACACTGGTATGACCGTTTCAGGTGGTTCTTCACCTCAGACGGTTTCCTTGTGGTCGGGGGAAGGGATGCAGAGACCAATGAAGAGCTTGTGAAGAAGTACATGGAGAAGAATGATATCGTTTTCCATACACAGGCGCCGGGTGCACCCATGACCATCATAAAGACCCTGGGGCGTGAGGTTACCGGACAGGCACTTCAGGAGGCTGCAGAGTTTGTTGTGTCCTATTCAAGCATCTGGAAGTCCGGACAGTTCAGCGGGGACTGCTACTGGGTCAGGCCAGAGCAGGTGTCAAAGACCCCTGAATCAGGTGAATACCTGAAGAAAGGCTCGTTTGTCATAAGGGGGGAGCGCAACTATTTCCGTGATGTGCAGGCAGGTGCGGCCGTTGCCCTGGAACTTGGTGCTGAAACAAGGGTGATAGGCGGCCCTCTGTCTGCGGTCAGGGAACATGGGGAGCATGTGGTCGAGATAGTCCCCGGGAAGTTCAACCAGAATGATATAGCAAAAAAGATTTACAAGATATATGTGGATAAGTTAAAAGAGGTAAATTTCGTCAAACAGATCGCTTCTCCGGACAGGATTGCAATGATGATCCCCCCGGGTGAGTCCGATATAAAGGTCTGAAGCCCTGTTTTGGTATTAATATTTTAAGTTCCGTTTATTTGCAGGTAATTCCATGCGCGTTACAAAAAGAAGTCTGAAAGGAAGGGAAGGTGAGATCGCCGTTACACCTGAGGCCCTGGATGACCTGTGGCATCTTAAGTATATTATTGAGAAAGGTGACCTGATCTTTGCCCACACGAAGCGAAAAGCTGACACCGCAAGCGACAGGATCAGGCCTGAAAAGCTTGAGAAGAAGAATGTCAGGCTTGGTATACGGGTAGAGGATCTTGAATTCCACCGTTTCTCCAACAGGCTGAGGATACATGGTGTGATCGAGCATGGAATGGACACCGGTTCCTACCACACTCTCAACGTGGAGGATGGTACCAATGTCGCCATAATCAAAACCTGGAAAAGGGACCAGGTCGAGCGTATCGATGAAGCTGAAGCCTCTTCCAGACGTCCGAAGGTCGTGATCGTTGCGGTGGAAGAAGGGGATGCAGATATCGGTCTTGTGCGTCACTACGGTATAGAGCTATACTCGCATATCACCCAGTCCTCGGGTAAAGGGGAGGGCACTCTCCGGGAAGTGTTCTTCAGCGAGATATCCGGCCAGCTTGCCCATGCGGCCTCAGGCTCGGAGGCTATTGTTGTTGCAGGCCCGGGTTTCACCAAGGAGGACTTTCTAAGTTTCCTCAGCTCCAAAGAGCCTGAACTGGCTTCACGGGCGATAGTCGAGGATACTGCATCTATTGGTATGTCCGGTTTCCAGGAAGTATTGAGAAGAGGGGCAGTCGACCGGATTATGGAGGAGTCAAGGATCGCCAGGGAATCCGTGCTAATGGATGAGCTGCTCAGGGAGATATCCACAGACGGGAAAGCAGCATACGGACTTGATGAAGTGAGATCTGCGCAGGATCTGGGATCCATCGAAACCCTGCTGGTTGCCGACGAGTTCCTCCGTACGGAAAGAGAAAAAGGGAATATTGATGATCTGCTGCAGGCTGTTGAACATTCCAGGGGGAACATCGTTATCTTCAGCACGATATTCGAACCCGGTCATAAGTTGCTTTCTCTTGGCGGTATTGCAGCACTTCTGAGGTTCAGGATATAAGTACGCCCCGCTTACAGATGTATTTTTGCATGAACCGGTTCAAGGGTTATAATGTTACAATATTGGATATATGTGTAAATAATATTCACCGGAATATTTTCTGTTATTTAAGTCTTTGGGGACTTTTTATAAACTTACGTGCTTTCTCATTCTACTTAATAAACATTTCGGAACGGTTATGCGCAAATCATTCACAAATGTTCATAAATGACTAAAATTAAATATTATATTTATTTAGTAATAATATTTTCACATCAAAAATGTCTATATTGGGTTTTTTTGATAAACAAATGCTTTATATAACTTCAAATCTCTGTTAAAGATGTATTTATTAGTTAATTGCTATATAAATCTCTAAATGCTCGTTTCATATTTCTTAATAATCAAAAATGA
>JAFGCK010000124.1 GCA_016932675.1 Methanosarcinaceae archaeon
AGTTTCAAATCCAGCGATCAGTCCTTCCTCTATCCCGTGTTCCGTATGGACGCTTGCAAGCGAGAAGCCCAGGAATTCACCATACAGTATTCCGAAGATAAAGGTGGAGATCTGACAGTAAATGAGAATGTTCATCAACGGCTTGATAGCGTCTGAAGACACGAGCTTTTTGATCGCTACGGCCATTGCCAGAAGGATCAATGCATAACCGATGTCCCCCAGGATCATTCCGTAAAAGAGCGGGAATGAGATGAAGATCAGGGTGGTTGGATCGATCTCCCTGTACCTGGGACGGGCGTACAGGTCCATGATCTCCTGAAATGGAGAGGAAATGCTGGGATTATCATACTCTATAGGGACCTTCTTTTCGTCTTCTTTTGTCATTTCCTGACCTGTTATAAAGGCACGTCCATCTGTTGCTGAATTTATTGTCTGTTCAAGTTGAGCATAATTCTCTGTTGGTATCCAGCCGTCAATTACGAATGTACTCTCTGTGGTTGCAATTCTCAGAGGTGCTTCGGACTTCTGGGTCTCTATAGAAAGAAGTTCATTGCTTGCAAGAATGAAGTCAGCATATTTCTGGTTGAGAGATTCGATCTCAGCATCTTTGGCTTTTATCCTGTTATAAATATCAGTTTCCTTCCTCTCGATGTCCGCCAGTATGGTGGATGGCAGGCCACTGACCTCCGGAACCCTGATCTCCTTGAATAATGCCTTTGACAGTGCATCAGAAACTTCATCTGCCTTCTCCCTGGGAACAAAAAGCGCTATTACACCTGCTTTTGGGTCATAGTTCAGTTCATAGGAAGATATAAGCTTTGAGATTGCAGGTTCAACGTTCTCCTGCACATATCCTGTAAAAACAGCAAGATTCTCATAACCACGATACAGATCAAGATCAAGGTCAATATTGACAAAAGGCATCAATTCTTTCTTAAGGGATCCGGTCTCTTTGAGTTCTGCTTCCAGTTCAGACTTTTTCTCCGCAATGGCACTCACTTCTGCATCCAGTGCGTTAAGCCTGTTGTCAAGTTCTGCAAGAACTGAATCTGAAACCTGTTTAGCGGATTCGGTGTCCCTGACACCCAGCAGACTGCCGATCGATCTGATCTTGATGAGTTTCTTTGATATCTCACTATTATTTTCAAAGGGTTTTCCAATTTTGAGGTCAGAGCCATCTTCAATGAAATCTTCTATCTGGAACAGATTTGCCTTGTGCAGAGCATCGACCGTTTCTTCAAGGATATTCCTGTGGCCAACAATTACGGCACGAGTCATCTGTTTAGCTCTAAACATGGATTATTGCCCTCTCAAACTCAGTTATCAGATTATCGACCGCTTTTTCCATTCTCGAGGAAGCTTTTTCGGCAACCTTTGAGGCTTCCTTTTCACCTTCCTCTATGATCTTCTTCTTTTCTGAAGCGATGGACTCTCCAGCAGACCTCATTGCGCTCTGTGCTGCTTTTTGTGCATCGGCTTCGGCCTGTTTGATAATTTCCCTGGCCTCTGCACGTGCACTGGTAATACGGTCGTGTTTGCTTTTAACACCGGCCTCAACCATTTTTCGTGCATTGCCTTCTGCATTTTTTATTTCAGATAAGATTTTGTCTTTGGCCATGCTAATCCTCATGTCGCGATTGATTATTATTCCCGAGTAATGCACTCCTGTATTGCTAAATCACATATAAAGGTTTCGTAGTTGTTACCCGTTTGATAGGACATGATTTTTCATGATATTGCCTGCATATTCCATACATAATTCCAATATCTCTTTATAAGGAATACACTATTCAGTCTTTGTAAAAAAATAACGGCTATTCCTATCTAAATTCCTTATCGGTCCTATTTATCAGACGATCTTAGTTTTTTGCAAGAAGTTCGGCCCTGTAAGGAAGCTGTTCACCATCCGGGATGGTATGAATATACCTCTTCCTGAACTCCGGGTTGCGCATCATGCAATACTCAGCCGTGCACTTATATGCCTCGTGCTTTCCCATGCGTTCCCAAATGACGGAAAGTCTTTCCTCGCGTATATTTCCAAACGAGAGTGGTGTATATGCACATGGAAGCACGTCACCACCTGCTGTAGCATGCATCCAGCGCCTTCCGGCAAAGCAGCCGAACTGGTCAGGTCCCATCAGATATGGCAGTGCAGTAACCCTTGGTCCTTCTGACTTTCTGTTGACCGATCTCTGGAAATCTCCCAGGCGCTTAACATCCTTATCACTGATGACCTCATCCTCATGCTCCATCCAGCGGCCTACGGCCACTATCTCGTATATGGACATCTCCTGCATGCCCATATCCCAGGCAAACTGGTAGAATCCATCAAGGTCATCTATATTGTAAGGTGATATCACCACAAAAAGGTCTGCAAGTATGCCCGCATCAAGGGCATGTCCTATCCCGTTCACAGTATTCCTGAAGGCACCCTCACGGCCCCTGACCCTGTCATGCTCTTTCTCATCGGGGCTGTCAAGGCTCATATGCAGTGCAAAGATCCCGGCTTCCCTGAGTGTTCTGGCCCGTTCATCGTTCAGGGCAAAACCCGATGTGAAACATGCTGTCACTGCCCTGTTCTTGTCGACACTGGCAATCATTTCCGCAAGGTCTTTGCGCAGCATTGTCTCTCCGCCGTCAAATGAGATATAATAGCTTCCCAGGTCCAGGGCCTGCTCTATTGTGCTGTTTATCTCATCGAAGCTCAGTTCGGGATCTGCAACTATCCCCGCAGCTCCGCAGTGAATACAGTTGTAAGGACACCTGTCGGTAATGCCTATTGAGAACTGGTCTGGCACTCTCTTCTTTAGTATCGAGGCAACCTGTGCGCTGATCATGCGATTGAATGCCTCCCCCGGCATAGGAGGTATCCATGTTGAGAAGATTATGTTCTCCTCATCGGAAGAGATAGGCTTTTCTTCCTGGAAGATCCTGTTTATGCTTTTTATTATAGGCTTTGCGACCGGAGCCAGCGGCCCTTCTGCATCAAGTACGACCTTTCCATCTACTGTACCCGCATTTACTTTTAATACAGATTTATCATATACTTTCATGGATACACCTGGGTATTTATAATTAAGATCTGGATATGTTCTCTTCAAGCATATTTGCAGGAAGCAGGTCAAGGGTGATGAGGTCAGTTATCATAAGCAGTTTGTCCCTGGCATCCGAGGGGCTGAAATCATCCAGGATCCCCTTTGCCTTGCTTACATAGGAATTGACCTCTTCAATGGTCGCACTGATCGTTTCCTCATGACCCATGCTCCGGCGCAGGATAAGTGGTAATGTGACGGATTCATAGGTTGAATGCTTGTCACCAAGCCTGTCAAGGTATTCGAGCAGGTCATCGACTATCTGGTATGCATTCCCCACGTACTGGCCAAATTCCCGTAATTTGAGGACCAGCTCTCTGTCCGCACCTGCAACATAGGCACCTATGGCAGCACTTGCAGCGAACAGGGATGCGGTTTTCTTTGAGATGCAATCGAAATAGTTCATTTTTCTGAATTTGCGGTCTGAACTGTAAATGTCGATGGTCTCTCCTTCGGCCATGTACATACCCGCCCTCCCGAACTCAAGTACGGATTCATTGCCGTATGAAGAGATAAGTGAAATTGCCTTGGATATCAAAAAATCTCCGCAGAGTATGGCTGCCGGCACTCCGTATTTCTTGTGGGCCGATTCAACTCCCCTGCGTACCAGGCCACCATCCAGGACATCGTCATGTATCAGGGAAGCAGAATGAATAAGTTCTATTGCAAGAGCTGCATCAATGCTTTTTTCAGGATCACCGCCGCACAGTTCGGTGCACAGTATAAGTATGGTGGGACGGATACTTTTACCACCTGAACTGAATATGTACAACATCATCTTTTTAATGTTCGAACTGTCGTCCATTGAAGCGGCAAGTTTGTCCATTGAAGTCTTAATTAGCTGATATTCCTCAAGATCCTCTATTTCCGTCATAGTTTTTTGAGCCCTGTCATTCAGTATATTTTGAGGGGCAGCCCATCACTATCCTGGTTGCTTCTATCCTGCTGTCAGAGACCATCGGACCACTGATACTAATATCTTTTCCCTCTCCCAGGTTTGCAGGAAGCGCTCCCTTATACTCCACTTCGATCTCGAAGCTGTCATCCTCGACATCCAGAAGTACGAACGATATTCCACTGGTTGAGATATCAAGCGTGCCATTCTTGATCGTACCCATGGTATTGACATCATTGCCCACGTATTTGTCGGGGTTCTGCCTCAGTTCCGATATCATTGGATATCCCTGGGAGAGGTCCACGTTCCAGAGTCCTGCCACCCCCACAAGGAGCACAAAAAATATTGCAAGAACGGTCTTCTGTTTCCTGTCCACTCAAGCACCTTCAGTTACTTTGGTAATTCTCTTACTTTCCTGCACTTTTTTTCCAGAGACAGACTCATACGTATCAGATGAATGGCGTATATTGCCAGTATGGTCCATGTATATGCAAATGCAATTTCCAGGGCGTTTATAGTGTTCACCTCTTTCTGAGGTAAGGTCCCGCAGGTCAACAGATCATGTCATTGTATATCTGTGTTCTGTTTTTTAGTTAACGGGCCGTGCACTGATGACTAATTATTAATACAGGTGTGCACTACTATAGTGCCATTCTATATAAAATGAAGGCCGAACTTCAAAAATTACAATTGATCGATTATGATAAAAGCTCCAAGACTGATAGCGTGGGAAACAACTGCAGGTTGCAACCTCTCCTGCAGGCACTGCCGCGGGGCATCGACATCTGAAAAACCGGCAGGTGAACTCAGCACACAAGAAGCGATCCAATTCATAGACGAGGTCGCAGAGATGGGGAAGCTGATACTGATACTCAGCGGTGGCGAGCCGCTTGTCAGGGATGATATCTATGAACTGGCAGAGCACGCGGTCGAAAAAGGCCTCCATGTTGCCCTTGCAACCAATGGTACTCTTGTAACGCCAGAGATCGCTGCCAAACTCAGGGATGTGGGTATAAGCAGAATCAGCATAAGCCTTGATGGTTCCAGCCCTCAGACACATGACGATTTCAGGTGCATGCCCGGCGCCTTCGAAGGTGCGATAAGGGGTATCGACGCTATAAAAAAGGCAGGCATAGGGTTCCAGATAAACACCACTATCACAAAGCGCAATATAAAGGAAATACCTGCGATACTTGAGATGGCAACTGAGATGGAGGCAGAAGCCCTGCACATCTTCATGCTGGTGCCAACAGGGCGGGGTAAGGAACTCGAAGATGAGGAGATCCCGCCTGTAGAATATGAGAGGGTCCTTAACTGGTTCTATGATCAGCAGAAAACTGCAAAGATACAGCTTAAGGCAACCTGTGCACCCCATTATTTCAGGATAATGCGCCAGAGGGCAAAAAAAGAAGGCATCGAGGTGACCGTAAAGACACATGGTTATGAGGCCATGACAAAGGGATGCCTCGGAGGGACAGGGTTCTGTTTTGTATCCAGCAGAGGAGAAGTCTATCCCTGCGGATACCTGCCTGTACTTGCCGGGAACATAAGGGAGCAGTCCTTTAAGGACATATGGGAGAACTCAAAGGTATTCAATGATCTGAGGGATGTCTCCAGGCTCAAGGGCAAGTGCGGTGACTGTGAATATAATGAGGTTTGTGGTGGATGCCGTGCACGTGCCTATGCCGCTACGGGGGACTACCTTGCAGAAGAACCCTACTGCATATACGTGCCTGAAAAACAGTGATCTCAAATGATATCTCTTGATGATACCGACAAAAAGATACTGAACACTATACAGTTTGATTTTCCGCTCGATGTTCGTCCGTTCCGGGAACTGGGAGAAAGACTGGGTATAAGTGAAGAGGAAGTTATCATGCGCCTTGAGAGATTGCATGAAAAGGGAGCGGTCCGGAAGATCGGGCCGGTGATAAACCGTAACAGTATAGGAGGAATAAGCACTCTTGTGGCTGTAAATGTTCCCGATGAAATGGTCGATGAGGTGGCAGGTTACATTAATGGGTATCCCGAGGTCTCGCACAATTACCTTCGCCCGGATCAGTATAATATCTGGTTCACTCTTTCTGCTAGCAGTGAAGAAAGAATACGTGAGATACTTGACGAGCTCAGGGACAGTACAGGCCTGGATTTTATCAACCTGCCTACAAAGCGGCTCTTTAAGATAGGCGTCAGGTTCAACATAAGGTGAGATAATGGATGAGATCGAAGAAGCGATAATAAAATCCACACAGAATGGCATCCCTCTTACCCGTTCCCCATTCAGGGATATAGCTGATGGTCTTGGTCTTACTGAGCAGGAGCTTGTCGGAAGGATAAAGGGCATGCAGGACAAAGGTATCATTCGTCGCTTTGGCGCATCCATTGGACACAGGAACATAGGCATTGTTGCAAATGCCATGTGCATCTGGAATGTTCCTGATAATCGGGTCGAAGAGGTCGGTAATATCATGGCAGCATTTGATGAGGTGACCCACTGTTATGAAAGGCCCCGCCGTCCCGGCTGGGAGTATAACCTTTTCAGCATGGTACATTCCTACACAAGAGAAGAATGCGAGGAGGTGGCAGCAAGGATCTCGAAGGCTGTCGGGATCAGGGATTACAGGTTGCTCTTCAGTGAGCGCGAATTCAAGAAGACCGGTGTTCGCCTCTAACCTGGTCGCAATGTTTAACTAATTTACAGTGAAAGGCAGAGAGATCAGAAAAGGAG
>JAFGCK010000125.1 GCA_016932675.1 Methanosarcinaceae archaeon
GATACAATACCGCCTTGAGTTCACAGTTGATGATATAAGCACTTATGGGCTTGCTGAGATAATGCAGGCGAACGGTGTGTTTGTTGTCATGACCGATGACATCGATCTGGTAAACGATACGACCAGGTGGGTTGCGTCCAGGGGAGGGGATATCGTGGAAATGCGTACCATCGTTCCCTCGCTGGAGGACATCTTCCTCAGCATCATGGGTGTTGAGCTTTTTGCAGACTGAGTTTTTTGAGGCTGCCTAATTGGAATTTTAACTTAAAATTCTGTTCTTTTTCATTAAAGCCGGTGATCTTCCAGATCTCTTTCAGGACACGGATTCATATTAAGGCCAGAAGCTAAAACCGGCAAACGGCAAATCTGTGTAAATCCTGTGTTAATCCGTGTCTGAAATATTTTTGTAACTGATTTTCCCAAAACACAGGCCAATGCGGATCTATGTCGGTTACATGTAGCATTGAATGCTGTCTGATTGGAAAAGGAGTTTTAGGGGCTAATCAGACATCCTCATTTTGTCGGGGGCCTTCTTTCGACAGGCTTAAGTATATATTGTTGCACATGCAATAATTGTGGCAGCAACCTTTAGAGGTGATCGAATGCACTCATCCTGGAATATCCGGCTTAAAAGTTCAAAGACCCATGTGTCGATGGGAAGGGAATCAGCTCTGCTTTCAAGGGAGATCAATGTATTCCTGGCAAGGGAGCTGGAGCCTTATGGTATAGGGAGCGGCCAGTTCCCTTTTCTGATGCGTTTGATGCATCATGACGGTATCAGCCAGGAGAGCCTTACAAAGGCGCTGAACTGTGACAGGGCTACCGGCACCAGGGCTCTGAACAAGCTGGAAGAGAAGGGTTATGTGCGCAGGGAGACCGATCCCCGGGACAAAAGGGCATATTGTGTTTTTCTCACAGAAAGGTCAAGGCTTTTAGAGCCTGCGATCAAAAGTATATCCTCACAGATCAACGATGTGGTCTTCAGGGGATTCACTGATGAGGAAAAAACTCTCTTTCTGAGCATGATCAACAGAGCCACTGACAATATCTCGGCCGAGAACGATGCAAGGAAGGCCGGAATATGAAGGAGGCCATGACCTCATCGCAGACCGCCCGGCAAAGCGCAGGTGTTAATGTGACCTCCGGCATGCAGACACTGGCAGGGGATCCGAAGAAGGCTATTATAAAGCTCGCACTGCCGATGATGCTTGCAATGTCCATCCAGACCATCTACAATCTTGTCGATACTTTCTGGGTATCGGGTCTTGGGGCTGATGCACTCGCAGCTGTAGGGTTCGTATTTCCTTTCTTCTTTGCTTCCATAGCACTTTCCAACGGACTTGGCGTGGGAGGTGGCTCTGCGATATCCCGCAAGCTTGGTGAGCGGAACAAGCAGGAGGCTGACAATGTTGCAGTCCACACAATGGCCCTTATGCTGATACTGGTGATACTGTTCACGGTTCCTTTATACTTCTATGCTGACAGGATCTTCACTCTGATAGGCGCCGGAGGGACAGTAGGACTGGCAAGCTCCTACGGAAAAGTGATCTTTGCCGGAAGCATCTTTATGTTCTTCCCCAACGTCGCAGGTGCCATTTTGCGAAGCGAGGGTGATACGAAGCGTGCCATGAATGCCATGGTGCTTGGTTCGGTATTGAATATAGTACTGGATCCCATTCTTATCTACTGGCTTGATATGGGTATCTCCGGTGCTGCCTGGGCAACGGTCATCTCTCTTGGCGTCAGTTCGGTCATCATGGCCAACTGGCTCTTTTTCCGCAGGGATACCTATGTCTGCTTCGATTTCAATGATTTCAGGTTCGACAGGGGCATCCTGAAGGACATCTTCAGGGTCGGTATCCCGGCATCTGTCCAGCAGTCATCAATGGCCCTTATGATGCTGATCATGAACGTCATCATAATCTATGTCAGCAATACCGATGGTGTGGCGGTCTACACAGTGGGATGGCGGGTCGCAACCATTGCAATTGCACCGCTTATTGGCATTTCTACCGCTGTGATCACGATGAGTGGCTTTGCATTTGGAGAAGGTTCCTATGATAAGGTCTCGTTCTCACATATATATGCCACAAAGATGGGTTTTCTGGTGGAGACCGTCATTGCGGCTCTGACCTTTATCCTTGCTCCGCAGATAGCCCATGCCTTTACCATGTCAGAAAGCGCATCCCACATTACCGGTGACCTGATCGTTTTTATAAGGGTGATCTGCATCTTCTATCCGACAGTGTCACTTGGCCTGCTCTCTTCGGCACTTTTCCAGGGTATCGGCAGGGGTGTCAATGCCCTGCTGGCGACCATACTGCGTGCTCTGATATTCGTTCCTTTGTTTGCAGTGATCCTTGCAGTCTATCTTGGACAGGGCCTGGTCGGTATCTGGTGGGGTATGGTAGTTGGGAACATCCTGGGTGCGTTGATAACTTTCTTCTGGGCGAGGCTGCATATCAGCAGTCTCACGAAAAAAGGGATCGCCAGGATTTCAGCAGAAACCGTTTAGGACTACGCATTGGTCCTTTTGGCAGCAAAAAGATATAAAGTTTCCAGTAGGATAATTAACTGTATTCTGTGTAATGTCCGATCTACAGTACTTACATCAACTCAGGGATGATCATGGTGAAAAGTTCATGGTAAATGATCCGAAAAAAATATCTGCTGCAGAACTGTATTCAGGAGACTGTTCACCTTTGCCGGAGGAGGGGACCGTTCTGCTCTTCGAGACATCCGGGGGGGAGAAGGTGTACAGGAGATTTGATTCCATCGTGGTCATGCTTCCCGGGGGCAGGAGCACCCTTACCACCTCATGGGTCAACGGTGGGTACAGGGAAGATCTGCAGGCGATCTTCAATCATCATGTGCCCAGGGGAAAGCATGAGCCAAAGGATCTTGATGGTGGCAGCATACCTGCTTATATTGAGTACATTTCAAAGAACCTCGGCCTGGACCCCGACAGAACGTCAGGGCTGCTGACGGCAGCCTGTATGGAGAACGTAGCCATGGTCACACGTTCCTTCAGGGGTGTGGAGGTGACCGCCATAGTCACCGGCGGTATCGAGGTCAACGGAGGGCGGGTAGGGGACCCGGCATCATACTATCAGGAAGACGGAGTATACCAGTTCATTCAGGGTACCATCAATACCATTCTTCTGATAGGTGCCAGCCTGCCTGCATATTCTATGGCAAGGGCGATCGTTACAGCCACAGAGGCCAAGACGGCGGCGCTACAGCAGCTTGTTGCGCCCAGCCGGTATTCCCAGGGGATCGCAACGGGTTCGGGGACCGATATGATAGCATTGGTCTCTGACCGGAGCAGCCCTATCAAGCTCACAAATGCCGGAAAGCACTCAAAGCTCGGGGAGATGATAGGTCTGTGTGTGCTGGAGGCAACCCTCGGGGCCCTGGATAAGCAGTCTGGCCTGACATCTCTGTACCAGAGGGATATGATGGTGCGCCTTGAGAGGTTCGGTGTGGATGAGGCGATGTACTGGAAGGCGGCATCAAAGCTGGAAGGCCAGAACCGCAAGGGCGTTTTCCTTAAAAACCTTCGCGAGTTCTCCAGGAACCCTTCCCTTGTGGGAAGCACAGCTGCGGTTCTGCATATCCTTGATGAGATCTCATGGGGGCTTCTTCCTGAAACTGCGGGAAGGAAGACATCCATCGCCATTATGAAAGGCCTCCCCGGGATGCTGGGCTGCACGGAGCCGGTACCCTTCGACGACCTCCTGGATGAAAAGAACTCCCTGATCGACAACTGGATCAATATCACCGCATGGATGGTCAAGAGCGGGAAATGCAGCGGGATCACGGGGAGATGAAAAGGGTGCAGGTGTGAATATGAAAGAACTGATGAGTCTCTCTACATGCAAGACCGAGATGGATGTATTCGATTCCGACTGGGCAATGGTCGGGAATTTCCTTACCCGGCACCAGCTTGACGGTATCGAGCTCTATGTGGACCATTTTCCACTGCCTGAGGTCCCCGCAGATCTCATAGTGGGAGTGCACCTGCCTTACTGGATGGGGCGTCACAGGGCATGGCTTGATGATTCAGTATTCTGCTCGGACCTGGAGGATGCTGAGAAGATATTTCTTTTCGGTGGTCTCAGCCGCGGGGAACTGCTGGCCAACTTCAGGAAGGCAATGCAGAATGCTAAGTTCCTTGATGCTGCTTATGGCGTGTTCCACGTGGCATATGTCGAGCTGGAGAATGTCTTTACACGTTCTTTCAACTGTAC
>JAFGCK010000126.1 GCA_016932675.1 Methanosarcinaceae archaeon
ACCCTGCAAAATACGGAAACAAAAACACTTTTTTGATTTGCTATAGATGTAACTGCCAAAAAGCCGTATATCATTCGGAGATACTGAAAAATCACTATGATGATTGTCATCATTATTATACAGTCGGCTTAGCATATCTGTACCTGAACCGATCGCTGGCAGCGCCAGTGACTGCTTGCTCGGCTAAAACCGGGAGCTTTCTCTACCCTGCACCCCGTTATTTGTAAGAATCTGATCAAAATAATTAAATGGCAGTCTTATTCATTTCCTGTTCCTTACGATATTATAGATCTCTTTTAGTGCCGGACCAGGAGCATATGGCCTTCCATCGATCTTCACGCCGACTTCTCTGATCACTGCTCTGTTGCCCGTATAACCTATCCACAGTGTGTGAGTATCCCCATATTCAGTCTTATTTCCGAATAATCCAGCTTTTCGTTTCAATCTGAAAGATATCTCAAAAGATTGCTTTTTACCCCACAGTTTCTTATTTTCTATATCTGTACCGCCATTCACTTCGTATTTGTTGTCCCTGAGATAATAAATTATGTGTCTGAAAAGACGATAGTAGTTTTCATCTAAATCGTAACGGCTAAGCTCGATAAACTTCTTATCGACTTTTTTTTCATCAAAAATCACACAGTAGGGCCCGCTCATAATACCCATCCCTTTCAGCAGTGTTCTTTCCCGACCAGAAATCATGCATTCACACCCATTTTCATGGTCGGCTCGTGTCTATCGACAGACAGGAGTTTTTTATTTTAACAGAGATATAAGTGCAAACAAACTATATATATATTTGTCATAGTTTTATTTTATTGATAATAGAAAATCGCATACTTTTTCCTTATAGATGATTCCTGGAAATTAATCAGGGAATGCTATCCAGTTCGCAGAACCAAAAAGGATTTGATCCCACCTGTTCGTATTTTTTACTATCACAGATTTATTAAAAGATAATAAGCGAACCGTGTTAGCTGTAGTTTGAGGAGAGGATCTGTCGGGAAAGGACCTATCGGGAAACCCGGTCAAACATCCCTCGTCCACCAATGGCAGGTTTTTTAAGCGATCTTCTGCATCCCGGTATCCTGTGGTCGTAAGTGTATGGTTTGTAATGGCGCATAGCAAACTTTTTCAAGATAAACAATATTTGCTTAATAGTATGATTCACATCAAATCTCTCAGTCCTGTCCCTTTCTCTGATACTTGATCCGCTTTAGCGACCCCTCTGATAAAAAAGGCTATAGCTTTGGATTTATCCGGTTTTAGCCATAAAGTACAGTTATAGTCTACAAGTAATAGATGTTTAGTTAATAACCATAAGATAAGCTGATTAACCAATTGGATATCTTATGAAGCTCTGATTCTGGAGACAAGTTTAATCTAGGTGTTCACCCGTAAACATATCCTATGCTCTCTCTCATTGCCAGTGTCCTTGATTTCGCAGTTCCTGTACTGGTAGTGATCTTCATTGGGCTTTTCGGGACAGGGGCACTTATAGAGCTTGGACTTATGCAAAAATTGTCCCGCTTTGCCAGTCCCATCTTCAGATATACCAATCTCCCGGATACGTGTGCGTCCTCATTCATCGTAGCCATGGGGTCAACTGTAGCTGCCAACAGCATGGTGGTCAATTTCAGGGACGGAGGATGTATCAATGAGAGGGAGGCCATACTGTGTGCTGTACTCAACAGCACGCCTGCATATGTAAGGGAAATACTAACCTACCAGATACCCATTGTCCTTCCGGCACTTGGTGCAGTTGTCGGTGGGTTCTACGTAACGGTATTCATACTGACCGCCTTTGTCAAGATCAGTGCCGTGGTGATCCTGAGCAAACTTTTGCTTAAGAAGAACCATTGCGTATTCGGGGATAACATAACCGAGAAGAAAGTGAGGCTGCAGGAAGCGATCCGCAGATCACTGAGCAGGAACAAAAAGCTGTTCACCAAGATCAGTATTATTTACCTCTCAATGACAACCCTTGTTTTCTACCTTCGAAGCAGGGGTGCATTCGAGGCTTTGAATGTATTACCTATTGCTGAAGTTTTCGGGATCCCGGCCGAGAGCATAGTCCCTCTTACAACTTACGTTGCGAGTCCCATCCTGGGGATATCTTTGCTGGGACCCATGATAAGCAGCAACAGTATATCATACCAGCAGGCGATGATAGTGCTCATGCTGGGAAGTATGTTCATGCTCCCTTTCTTTGGGTTCAGGACCCTGCTACCACGGTACATCTCTATTTTCGGACCGCGTATAGGACTTCGGATCGTTGCATTCTCCACAGGGATAAGCATTCTTGTCAGGTTCTGCGTACTGGTGATCCTTCTTTTTATTGCAGTATGACCTGTTTTATTGTGACATTTAGCATAATTTGCACTAAAAGACGGTGGACAATGGTCATGTGAACATTTACAGAAGACCAATCTCTCCGAAAAACTCTTTACAAAACAGATAAACAATAAATTAATATATTATATTATCATCTATATAATTACGTGGGAATAGAAACCACCTGCTAACCACTTATTGTGCATTTGTTACATATTGACATAGATAAAGGGAGACACAAATAAAATGGCAAAAATAATGATCGTGGACGATGCCGCTTTTATGCGCATGGTCATCAAAGACATCCTGAAAAAGAACGGCCATGATGTCGTGGCAGAATGTGTTGACGGACTCGACGCTGTTCAGAAGTACCCTGAAGTAAAGCCTGAACTCGTATTCATGGATATAGTCATGCCGAATATGGAAGGTATCGATGCTCTTAAGAAAATAATGGATATGGACCCTGCAGCAAAGGTGGTCATGTGTTCCTCGATAGGACAGCAATCCGTTGTCACAGATGCCCTGAAAAGTGGTGCCCAGGATTTTATAGTAAAACCTTTTGATGCTGCAAAAGTGATGGAAGTAATTGGAAAAGTAATGTAAATGACCATCAATGTTCTTGTTGTCGATGACTCGGCGTTGATGCGCAAAGTTATCTCTGACATCCTCGCAGAGGACGGGGAATTCAAAGTTGTGGCAACTGCACGTAATGGCCTTGATGCCGTAGAGAAAGTTGAGAAGTTCAGACCTGACGTGGTCACCCTTGATGTAGAGATGCCAGAGCTGGACGGGCTACACGCATTGGGCTACATAATGAGCGAATGCCCTACTCCTGTGGTGATGCTTTCAGCTGTGGGTTCAAGGTCTGCCGAAAGAACATTGAATGCATTTGAATACGGAGCAGTTGACTTTATACAGAAGCCTTCCGGGAATATAAGCCTGGACATTGCAGACATCGCCAGCAGTATCCGCACGAAGGTGAAAATGGCATCAAAAGTGGATCTCGGGAAACTGGGGTTCATGGAAGAGCAGGTTAACAGGTCGTGGGAGAACAACGGGAACATGAGGGAGAGAAAGCCTTTGTGTAAGCTCGGAAATGCTAAAAGGAAAAAACTGCCGGGGCAGAAAATACTTGCAATTGCCTCCTCCACTGGAGGACCACGTGCCCTTGAGCAGGTCATACCAAAACTTCCTGAAAACCTTAATGTACCTGTTGTCATAGTGCAGCACATGCCAGCCGGTTTTACAGCCTCGCTGGCACAAAGACTGGATTCGCAGTCCAAACTCAAAGTATGTGAGGCGAAGGAAGGAGACGTGCTCCGCAACGGAGTTGTTTACCTGGCGCCCGGCAACTACCACATGGAGATCGTTCAGAAGAGCATCAATGGAAGGTACTCAGAAGTAGTTTCCCTTAACCAGAAACCTCGCGAGCAGGGGGTAAGACCCTGTGCGAACATTCTTTTCAGATCACTTGTCCCGATATACGGACAGAACATACTGGCCGTTATCCTCACAGGAATGGGAGCTGACGGGGCTGACGGTGCAGAGGAGATCAAAAATGCCGGAGGCAGAGTGATAACCGAGGATGAGAGATCCTGTGTTGTATATGGCATGCCAAAGGCCGTAGTTCAGCGGGGACTCTCGGACAGTGCCGTTGCTGTGGAAAAGGTATCCGATGAGATCTTTATGATGCTGAGATAGTTGGGTGGTCAGTAAATGCCAGTTTTTAGAAAAGTGAGTGAATTGATAGGGATGTGACTTGACATGGACATGTCAGAATATAAAGATATATTTAAAGCCGAGTCGGAAGAACACCTGCAGCAGTTGAATGAGTCCCTGCTCGGACTTGAACAGAATCCCGGGGAAATGGAATTCATAAACACCATGTTCCGTTCTGCCCATACCTTAAAAGGAATGTCGGCCACAATGGGATTTGGAACGATAGCTGAGCTGACCCATGAGATGGAGAATCTCATGGACATAATCCGCAAATGTCAGGTCACCGTCAACGATTCGCTCATTGATGTCCTTTTCGAATGCCTGGACACCCTTGAAGCCCTCGTGGAAAGCATTGATAACGATGAAGAGGTGAACATATCCCACCTCCAGGCCACTCTTGAACAGGCCATGAATAGCACACTCTGCGCTACAGAGAATATTGCTGAAGCAGCATGCGATCTGGAAGCTTCCGGGGAAAAGGATATGTCTTCCAGAGAAGGCATGACCGCGCAGGGCATCGACCTTTCAGCCGATGAAAATGCTTCCATTGAAAATGCAACACATGAAGGCTGCAATATATCCTCCCTGAAAGTGACCCTTGACGGATCCTGCGTATTGAAATCTGCAAGGTCAGCACTTGTCCTTATAAATATCTCAAAGATCGGACAGATCATCAAATGCATGCCCTGTGAAACCGATCTTGAGGATGAAAAGTTTGACAGGGAATTCACTGTAATATATTCCACAAAGGAAAGCGATGAAAAGATTGCAGAGATAATAGGCAGGATAGCAGAGGTGAAAGAGATAGCGATCACTCCTCTGAATACCTGTGCTCCTGAAGCGGAAGGACATGTTGCTAAAGAATATCCAGCATGCAGCTCATCGGAAAAGAGCACATCAGCGATCAGGAGATCTGATACGGTGAAAAGTATACAGAGCGTCAGGGTGAACATTGAACGCCTGGACAACCTCATGAACCTGGTGGGAGAGCTCATCATTAACAAGATCAGGCTGAATCAGCTAGCATCCGACCTGAATGCGAAGCAGCTGGATGAGTCACTGGCCAATCTGGACCGCCTGACCAATGAGATACAGACCGAGGTCATGGAGGCCAGGATGGTACCCATCGACCAGGTATTCAGCAGGTTCCCGAGGATGGTCAGAGACCTTGCAAAATCCGAAGGAAAGCAGATCAATCTTATCATTGAAGGCAAAGAGATCGAACTTGACAGAACAGTGCTTGATGAGATAGGAGACCCGCTGGTCCACCTCTTACGAAATGCAGTGGATCACGGAATAGAGCCTGCAGAGGAACGCATCAGACTCGGAAAGCCGGAGGCCGGATTTGTAGGGCTTTCCGCTTCAAGACAGAGGAACAGTGTCCTGATCGAAGTAGAGGACGATGGGAAAGGCATGGATCCGGCACATCTGAAGGACGTTGCAGTAAAGAAAGGGATATTGAGCCGTGAGGACGTAGATAAATTATCAGATTCTGAGGCCCTTAATCTGATATTCTATCCCGGGTTCAGCGGAGCCCAGGTAATCACCGATGTCTCCGGAAGGGGGGTCGGCATGGATGCCGTCAAAACCAAGATAGAGGCCCTTGGTGGGAGCGTAAAGGTCAGTTCAGTACCGGGAGAAGGGAGCTCCATCAAACTGCAGCTTCCACTTACAGTAGCAATTATCCAGTCACTTATGGTCACTGTTGCGGGTGAGACCTATGCGATCCCGCTTGCCAACGTGGTCAGGGACGTGGGCATTAGAACAGAGGACATCAAGAGCATCGAAGGAAAAGAGGTTATTATGCTGCGTGGAGAGGTACTCCCCCTCTTAAGGCTTCACAATGTCCTTGATTCCCCGCATGAGATAGAAGAAAAAGATAACCTTATAGTAGTGGTCGTTGAGAGGATGGGTACGAACATCGGATTTGTGGTTGACCAGCTTCTTGGACAGCAGGAAGTCATCATCAAGACGCTTGACAATAAACTTTTGAAAAATACGAAGGGATTCGCCGGTGCAACTATCCTTGGAGATGGAAGCGTTGCACTGATCCTTGATATTGCAACTTTGATATAACTATAATGAGGGTATAAAATGGCTGAAATGGACGAAATGGCAAAAGGAGCATTCCAGGAAGCAGGAAATATTGGGATGGGTCATCTGGCAACCTCTCTTTCAAAAATGGTGAACCGAGAGGTTAAGATAAATATACCCAGTGTGGAGATGCTGTCGCTTGATGATATAATCACTGGTGCATCCGAAGGAAAGCAAAAAAGCGTGGTCGGAATTCATCTTCACCTGTCAGGCGATGTAAGCGGAGGCACACTTATCTTATTACCAAAGTTCTCCGCACTTTCCTTTTCCGACCTGCTTATGAAAAAACCGATCGGAACCACAAACAAGATAGAGGAAATACAGACCCGCAAACTCAGGGAGATGGGAGTACGCCTTTGCAGTTCCTACATGCGCGTGGTAAATGAGTTCCTGGGACTGAACCTGGATATAGGCGACCCGAAGATGGAAGTGAACATGGAAGGAGTCGCTGATTTCATTAAACAGGAAATTGGAAAGCTTGCCGATGAGTTCATCGTGGTCAAAGGAGAATGCTTCATATCCTCCACCAATTCCAGGAACAGGTTCAATATGCTTTTCGAACCTGAAGCCAGCGATGTTATCATGGCTGCTGTTATGAAAAAGATGACGGGATGATATGAGTGAGTACAACCCACTTTGCCCTGGATATAGGAACCAGGACTGTTGTGGGGCTCATTGTAGAAGGGGGAGAGCCTCTGGAAATAAAAGCCGCATGCATACTCGAGCATGATCAGCGCAGCATGCATGGCGGTCAGATCCACGATGTGGACAGGGTCGCAGAGCTTATCAGAAAAGTAAAGAACGAACCTGAAGGACAGACCAGCCATAAACTTATTAAAACCTCAGTAGCTGTTGCCGGCCGGGCCCTGAGGATCTCCGGAGTAAAGACATCTATCAAACTGCCCTACAGGGAGATTACCGAAAAGGACATACTTCGGAAGTATGCCGATATCACGGATCTGCCATGGAACGGGAAGGATATCAGTGTGATACTGAACAAGAGAGTGACCTTTGGAGGAACTGAAGGATTCATACAGGTTAACGGAAAAAAGGCCATACCTTCTGAAAAAGTCCTTGACGGAGACAATATAACCCTGATAGAAGGGAGCGGGACAGACCCTATACTTTCTGACCTTTTTGAATATATGGACATCAGACGTGAGGAACTGGTCGGCAAAAGCATCCGCCTGTTCGTAAATGATCATCATGCTCGTTTTACCACACCTCTAAAAGACGGGGACAGAGTGACTATTGAATTCCCGGAGGTTTGAATGATGCTTAAGGCTGCAGAAACAAAAACAGCAAAAGAGGATGCCGATTTTGCATTGCTCAAGAGTATAATAAAAACCAGACTTGGTTTCAATTGTGAATACTACAAGAACTCCCACTTCAGAAGAAGGATCGATGTCCGGCTGAGAGCTACCGGCTCAAAGAGTTTTGGAGAATATGTCCAGTTACTGGAGAAAGACCCTGATGAATGTGCTGTCCTCCTGGAAACGCTGACAGTTAATGTCACGAATTTCTTCCGGAACTCAGAGGTATATGATATCATTGAAAAAGAAGTATTGCCCTCTGTTATTAGGTCAAAGGGCACCGGCCTGAACAGGTCCATCAAGGTATGGAGCGCCGGCTGCTCCATAGGTGTTGAAGCCTATTCCATTGCAATGCTATTCCACCATATACTTGGGAATAATATCGAAAAATACAACATCATCATTACAGGAACGGATATAGACAAAGCCAGCCTCCTGCATGCCCGCAATGGCATCTACACCGATACCGAGATGAAAGATGTGCGGCCTGCTTTCATAAACAGGTATTTCGTCAGGGAAGGCAACAGGTACCATATCAATGATGAGCTGAAAAAGATGACACGTTTCAGATCGCACGATATGATATCCGGGCCAAGGATGAATGGGTTCGATGTCATCTTTTGCAGAAATGTCACCATATATTTTGAGAAAGAGCTACAGGAAAAGCTCTACATGGACTTCTATAATGGGCTCAATGACAATGGCTTCTTTGTTATGGGTAAGACAGAGACTTTGATAGGACCATCTAAAGACCTTTTCAATGCTTATGATGCGAAGGAGAGAATATACTCCAAAAACCACGAAGTGAAAACTTCTCCCGGATGGAAGAACTGCTAATAGAATGAGGGATAGAATGAGGATTGAAGAACTGGATGAAATGCAGGCCAGTGCATTAAAGGAGATAGTCAACATCGGCGTGGGCAATGCTGTTACCTCACTTTCAAAGATGATCGGCAAACAGATCAGGATAGAGGTTCCGGAACTTAAGATCGAAAGGATAGAAAAGGTACCTGAGATTGCAGGAGGTGCCGATACTGTGGTCTCCGGTGTGATAATGCATGTTGACGGGGATATAAACGGCTACATCATGATGCTGCTTTCACAGGAAACAGCCGAAGTTATATGCTGTACCATAAGTGGTGAAGAGCATACAGACATATTCACCGAAATGAACCAGTCGCTTATCGAAGAGGTTGGACATATCCTTGCAGGCTCTTACGTAAGCTCTCTGTCCGAGTTCCTCGGATTGAACCTGAAGATCTCAACACCCATGCAGACCTATGATATGCTGGGAGCGATCATGGACCACATACTTATCGAAATGAGCAGGAATGTGGAAAGCACACTTCTCTTTGACACATTCTTCACACTGGAAGGCAACAGGATGGAAGGTATTCTGCTCACCTTGTTCGATCCCGGGTCAATGGAGAGGATATTGAACAGAATCGCAGAAATGGTCTGAGAGGAGGAGCTGTCAATAACATAATGGCGGTTTTCTGCTCATGCCGGATCAGGATCATTGGAAGTCACTTTCAGAGATCTTGCCTGAACAACAGGAACACGTAATGATGGCTGCATGAAGGATCCTTGACAGAACAGACACGACACATACCTGAACAATATGATAATAGTCGGAATGGCAGACAGCGCAGTAGCAAAAAAACCAGCAAAGATCACCACCCTGGGCCTTGGCTCATGTGTGGGCATCGCCCTGTACGACAAAAGGAGCTGTGTGGGTGGCATGGTCCACGTTATGCTTCCCAGTATTGAGAACGCAAGGTCCAGGGACAATATCGCCAAATTTGCCGATACCGGGATACCCGATCTCCTGAAACGCATGCTTGCCGAAGGTGCAAACCAAAGCGGGATCAAAGCCAAGATAGCAGGTGGAGCAAGGATGTTCTCTTTCAGTTCGAATGCACAGCTGAACATAGGTGAGCGCAATGTAGCTGCAACAAAGGAGGTCCTGAGACAGTTAAGGATACCTGTCATCGCCGAGGACACCGGTGAGAACCACGGCCGTACGATTATACTTGACACGGAAGATGGCAGATTGACTGTGAAAAGTGCACTCAAGGGTGAAAAAATATATTAAATTAAATATTAATATTAACTAAAACAAATAATGCATAAAAGTACAAGGTGGCAGCAAGATGTTAACTTCGGACACTACACTGATCTACATTTACATACTTTTCATTTCGGTTTCGCTTTCCACCGGAGTGGCAGCTATATACTTCTGGGTAAGGGTCCATCTTGAGACCCAGAAAGGATCTGTCGCATGGCTGCTACTGGCACTTACTGCCGTATTCCTTATTGCCGCATCCATCTTCTCCTCACTGGCTGTCAGCAACTCAGACCCCCTCATCACAGAGACCATCCTTATCTTCCTGGGATTCTGGGGTGCAGTCTACACTACTGTCTTTGCTGCAGCAGGTTTTATTATGTTCAATGCATTCAGGACGATCCCCCGGGAAAAACTCGGAGATTTCCTTCTGGAAGGCATGATATTCCAGAAAGGGCAGGTCTTAAAGTCGGCCTGCGGAAAGAACTGCTCGGTCTGTGAGAAATACTCATCTGAAGAATGCGAAGGATGCATAGCCAGTAACAAGAACGGGAAACACCATTGCCCGATCTATGAATGTGTCGTTGAGAAAGGTATGACATCCTGCATTGACTGTGACAGCTACGGCGACTGTAACACCTACAACTATGAGATCGTTCAGTGTCCATTGAACAACGAAGCAGCTACACTTCCTGAATTCGAGCAGACGGCCAGCATGTTCAGGCGGTCAACACTACTGGAATATACACCTCATGCAAGATACGAGGATGCTGTCATTGAGATATGCCTGAGGCTGTACGGGGAAATGGTGAATACGGTCCTGGTCTCCACCCAGCCACGCACATCCCTCTACAGGGAAAAGCTGGGGGATCTGATAGACATAGGAGCCATGAAATTCATAGAGATATCCGGCACAGCAAAAACCGTCAGTGAAGAAAACGGCATCATCAAACTACCTGTAAAAGAACTTGATAAGTTCTTCGACCTAACATCCAAATTGCCAACCGGCTGTGCCGTTATATTTGAGCCGCTGACCCAGCTGATAGTCACCGAAGGGGAGACAAAGACATACGGGTTTGTGTCCACAATGGCGGAAAGGTTCAACTCCGAACTGATACTGATTGGGCTCATGAATACTACGGCCCATGCAGAAAGCACCATCTCAAAGTTCGAAGGGCTTTTCCTGAACCTTGCAGAACTGGCCAGCACCAGGATACGCATCGTTAAGGGCGGGAAAGAGGAGTATATCCGTTTCTTCGTAGGCGAGAAGTTCTATATGGAATAAAAAAGGGAAACGTGTAAAGCATAGACCAGGAAAAATTTTAACAGGATAGAAAATATGGACGATCTTAATAGTCTGGAGATAGATGCCCTGAAAGAGATAGGGAGCATCGGGATGGGAAATGCCACCACAGCACTCTCTACAATGATCAGGAGGGATGTCCGGCTTAACCTTTCGGATGCCAGGATGTTCGATCTGCACAGTATTACCAGCTCTGTTCCGGATTCCATCATAATGACAGGTATCATTGTGAATATAAGTGCTGAGATCAGAGGCACGGCCTTACTTTTGTTCGAATTCAACAACTCTGTCCTCCTGAGCAACCTGATGCTTGATGGCAGTGGCATCACAGGTGATCCGACCATCAACGAATCTGCACTTTCCGAACTTGGCAACATCTTTGCCGGGTCTTACATGAATGCTATGTCTTCCTTCCTTAATCTCAGGATCTGCCTGTCTCCGCCGGCGGTCACCACAGGACCTATACAACGGATATTTGAGATGGCACTCGCACGGATCGCTGCCAGTGCTGAAGGGTTACTGAACATTGAAACCATGTTCATGGTACACAATGCAGGGGACTCTACAGGACTGAACACTGTATACGGGGATATGTTCCTGTTACTGGAGCCTGCTTCAACTGAAAAGCTTCGTGCCTCGATCAGGGAAATGCTGGCCTGATAGATCACAGAGATATATTTTATAGAACGGTTGACCTGATATGAAAAATATATGGATACAGCATCTTGAGAAACATGATTCAGAAGAAAATTTGCAGGATCCTTCATTTGTGGAGATGTTGCATTCTCTGGTCAGAATGGAGAATGAAGATGATGTGAGAACAGTAGTATCAAAATCAGCTGCCTGTAAGAATACTCAATATGGCCTGAAGGACGGGCGGGAATACCCTGAATTCAATGCTCCGTTGAAGGAGGACACAATAAAAGGGAAAGAAGATGCCTCTGATGACTGTAAAGTCATGGGAGCTGGTACGGAGATATGCATGTGGACAGCAAAGAGCCAGCAGGGATATGAGATGGGAATGGATTCCTATGATGACGATCATGTCCGATTAGTACGATCACAGAACGGGAAACTTGTGCTGATGTACAATGTTGCCGGAGAGGACAACTTTGAGATTGGGGTCAACTCCACAGAGGAAGCTGACAGGCTGATCTTAGAGGACAACATGACAACATTGGAGTTATATCCGGATAATCCCGAACTGCAGTGGTCTAAAAAATAAAATGATTTTAATATAAACTATTGAATTCAATAGTAAAGAATAAAAGCTATTAGTGTAATTAATATATAAATAAAGTGCTTGAACACGAAGGCGCAGATGAATAAAGGAGACCCATAACAATGATGGACATTGCAATATATTCACTTGTTGACGACATGGTCAGCAAAGCAGGAACGGAGGGCGTTGTAGAATACTGGCTCCGTGTAGGTGAAAGCTATGCGGAGAGGATGGGAAAGGAAGCTTATGTCGGCTGGCCCGCCTTTAACGTAGCAATGAAAGAAGGCAGAACCTCACTTACCGTTGAAGGTGAAGTGAACGTGTTGACGGACCTTGCAATAATCGACAGGGACGGGGATGTGATAGGATATGTCTACGCGCTTAAAACATGTCCAATGGCTCCGACCATGAGAAGGTACATCTCCAGGATAGGCCCGATCCCGGACTCAGACACAGATGTTGCAGACAGTTATAACAATCGCATCAGAGATTCCGCTGTTTCCAATTACTGCATCACGCATCAGAAGTTCAGGGAAGTTGCGGCTAACAATATCACGGTTGCAAAACAGGCTCTGGAGTGCCTTCAGCTCGCGAACAAGGGGATGACAGGCGATGTAAAGATGGTGCCTGAGAACCTTGCAAGAATAAACGTTGATGAGCGACACATCAAAAGCATACTCCGTAGTGCATCCTGTGTCTTTGCTCTTATCGTGAAGGGTAAGAGCGCGGGCGAGGAGATTATCGAATGATGGTGATAATATGGCAGAGAACATAGAATCAAATCCCTTTGTTGACGTTTCTGTATACCTCTTCTTTGAGGATATTTCTGATAAGCAGGGAGTAGAAGGTTTCACCAATTACATGGTCGGGCAGGCGCAATCCCTTGCAAAATCCGTGCCTGAAGAGGAATATGAGACTTGGGACGACTTTGCAAGTGCGGTGGTCAGCGGTGAATCCGTATTCTCATCCTTTGAGAGTATCGAGCAGATCAGTAAATGCGGATTCGTAACCAAAGTCTGTCCATTCTCAAAGGCTATCAGGGAATATATAAAGCGCATAGGCAATTTCAATCCCGTGCACATGGAAGCCACAGACCACTTCAATCATACGATACAGCCTTCAGCTGCCCATAGTGCATGTATGATGCACCAGACCTACAGGAAAGAGGTTGCAAAAAGGATAACCGTCGGTGGGAAACCGCTCCAGTATGCACAGATAGGTGCAAAGGCATATACAGGCGATATCGCCCTTCCACCTGAATCATGGAAGAAAGTACTTCTGGAAAAGGCTGGCATCTCAGAGACACAGGGATACATGGAAATGCGTGAGAACAGTTGCCTGTATCTTCTTTATGTTGAAGACTGAATAAATGATCCGATGCCGGAAGATAGCCCTGGGTAAGAATTATAATGTCCGGGGCATATTTTCTGATAATGGACCCGCTCATAATATTTACTCTTACACTTATTTTAATTCTGATCCTCACTGCACGGATAAGACTGCATCCGTTTCTGAGCCTGGTGACAGGTTCTGTCTTTGCCGGGATCCTTGCAGGTGAACCGGAAGGAACACTGGAAGCCATATCCCTGGGGATGGGACGCGTCTTTGGACAATTCGCCATAGTAATAACCGCAGGCAGCATAATAGGTCTTATACTGCACAGGACCGGGGGCACTACACTGATAGCTGATGACATCATCCGGATCTCGGGAAAACCCCTGCTGGCACTCAATCTTCTCGGATTTATATTTGCGGTGCCATTGATGTGCTGCATTCTCGCATATGTCATCTTCATTCCGGTCTCCAGAGAGCTGAGCAAACGTCTTGGAATATCGGGAACCATCAGTGCAACCACCCTGGGACTTGGGACCCTGGCATCCTTTAACCTGGTCTATCCGTCACCTGTTGTTCACCCTGCCATGGTAGAGCTGGGCGTCCTGAGACCAGAAGTGATCATTACAGGACTTATCATTGCAATTGCAGTCTCACTGACAGGATATACCTATGCGCTCAGATTCTGTGATCCCGGCAAAAAGAACAGCTATTCAGCCGAAGGTCCGGACCTTGCCAGAGAGGAAAAGGAAATGGTCTTACCCGGAAGATTTGCCTCATACACTCCCCTGATGGTCCCGATAATGCTCATTGTCCTGGATGTATTCACTGCGGTCCCATTATTTGATCTTACAGGTGACCCGGACATGGCACTTCTTATTGGGGTGATACTTGCAATACTGCTTGCCGTCAGGACATTTGATTTTTCAGAAGTAAGAGGATGGATCGAAAAGGGAATACGAAGAAGTGGCATAGTACTGCTCGATATGTGCGGAGGGGGAGCACTTGGTGCAACTCTGGCCCTGACCGGAGCAGGAGAAGCGCTCGGAAACTTTCTAATTGAGACCAGCCTGCCACCACTACTCATCCCATTCCTGGTTGCAGCAGCTATCCAGACCGTACAGGGTTCAAGAGTTGTAACAATGCTTGTCACGCCTGCACTGATCATACCTGTCTTACCGGAACTTGCGTTGCCAGCGGAGATCGTACTATTTTCAATGGCCTCCGGGACATTGCTTATATCGCATTTCAATGACCCCTTTTTCTGGATATTTGGCGATCTTGCGGAAATGGATACTCCGCAAGTGTTGAAAACATACACCATAGGAGGAGCGATCATGGGGATCTGCAGTTTACTTCTAACCGGGATAATCTATCTTGTCCTTTACTGATGAGGACAGGGACAAATATGGATGCTGCTAAGTATTTAACTGCAAGGAAGTATTATTATATACAGTTTTTATAAAGGTACCTATTTATTCATTAAGCTGCATAATACATATCGGGGAAAACTTTTCCATATAAGGGAGGAGAGAATAATTGAAGACAAGGGCCGCTGTTGTCCAGCAAGCATTAAAAGGCATAGATTACCCCAAACAGAAACAGGAAGTGATCGACTATGCAAAAAAGCATTATGCGCCGCAGGACATCATCTCGGAACTGCAGAAGATCCCTGACAGGAAGTACGAAACAGCATCGGATCTCAGTAAGGAGTTCCCGTAAACTGAAGCCATTGGAAGGCGGGGATCATCCATAAAAGGATCTCTGGGAATTAAGAAGATCAGGGCCTTGCGCAAGACCACCGGCTTTAATGAAAAAGAACATGTATTAAGCTGAAATTCTGATTGAGAAATTTCATTTCCAGTTGTGGGCATTCAAGTACTTATTTGTACTAATGTGCGCTATAAATATGTGTGGTTTCTTAAAAGGAGGGAGTGAAAATATGCGAAGTAGTGCAAATGCTGTTCAGGAAGCCCTGAAAGGCATGGATTATCCAAAAATGAAAAAAGAAATTCTGAACTATGCCAAAAAACACTATGCTTCCGAGAATATAATCTCAGATCTTCTGAATATGCCTGATAAAGAATATAAAAACCCAGCGGATATCAGGCGAGTCTTAGCTTGAAGCGAAAGATCAGGATCATCCCGGGAGATAGGCTGGTATATGCAAAGCTGGAAGAAAGATTGCTTCACAAGAAGCCGGTAGCTTCAGAAAAAGTGTTTGTGGACCTGCGTGGTCATTAAAAAAAGGATAAAAGAGATTGGCTGGATGCCAATCAATCTCAGTGATGTTCGTGTTCGCTTTCTGATCTCTCACTTTCCCATTGCTTAGATGCCTCTTTTATTGAATCAAGGCATCTTTTGCAGAGATGTACCGTATCCTCGTCCGCGCCTTTGGAGAAGGAGGGCCTGCTTATTGTCACAGGGTGAAGACGCTCGATCCCGCCACAAAGGTCACATTTGCCGGCAACTCCGCATGAAGAGGATCTTACCTGCTCTTCACGTGCTTTCATAGCAGCTTTCAGGCAGCCTTCGCAGAGCCCCTGCCACATTCCATGAGGGTAGGAGAGAGCGAACTTTGGCTTGTATACCTGAACCGGGACAACTGTGGGAATAGCGACTCCGCATAGATCACAATCTGCCATCTTACATACCTCCGGGGATCAATACCTTTGCTGCTTCCATTGCCCAGTAGACGAACGGCTCAGACCAGAACCCGATCGCAAGAACACCGATCACAGCGATAACAAGAGCGATGGTGTATGGGAGTGGCTCTGAGACCTTACCGGCGTCCGTTGGTATGAAGTACATGTATTTCACTACCCTGGCATAGTAGTACAGTGACAGAGCACTGTTAAGTATTGCAATTACTGCAAGCCAGACGAACCCTGCCTGTATGGTTGATGAGAACAGTACGAACTTACTCATGTAACCTGCCGTGAGGGGTATGCCGGCCAGCGCGAATACAAAGATAGTCATGGAGAGCGCTGTGACAGGCATCCTCTTTCCAAGACCCTTGAAGTTGTCCAGATGGTCCGGGTCTTCAACATCCCTGTTCTCGGAAAGCACCATATATACCACTGCTGCGGTTGCAATGAAGGCTCCGGCCTTCATGAAACCGTGTGAGAGCGCATAGAGTATGCCACCGCCAAGTGCCATGGGTGTCAGCACGACAAATGCCATTGTGATGTAACCTGCCTGTGCAAGGGAGGAGTATGCAAGCATTCTCTTAACACTGGTCTGGCTCAATGCTACCACGTTACCATAGGTCATTGTCAGGACTGCCAGAATGGCGAACACCATCTGCCATTCAGCCTGTAGTGCTATCAGGGCAACGATGAATACCTTGAATGCTGCAACGATACCCATCTTCTTAGAGCCTGCCGCAAGCAGGGATGATACCACTGAAGGTGATCCCTGATATGTGTCAGGTGCCCACATGTGGAATGGTACAAGAGCGATCTTGAAACCAAATCCTGCTACCAGGAGGACAACTGCGACAAGTCCGATAGGATTTGTTACAAGGTTTCCTGCACCTGCTGCAATTGCCGGGATGCTGGTTGTGCCGGTCATTCCGTAAATGAAGCTTATGCCAAAGAGCAGAAGGGCAGCTGAAAGGGAACCGATCATAAAGTACTTCATTGCAGCTTCAAGTGACTTCTGGTTGCTCTTCTCAAATCCTGCAAGAGCATAGGTTGCCAGACTTGCAAGCTCGAATGCAATGAAGAGGACCATGATGTCATTTGCAGATGCCACGAACATCATACCGATGGTCGCGAAGACCCCCAGGGAGAAGAACTCCTCTGTATGACTGTTGCCTTCAGTGTACTTGATGGAAGCGATCGCAAAGAGCAATGCAACCACAAGGAAGACTATCTTGAAGAACTGGGACAGCGCATCGATGGACAATGTATCATTGAACATCGTGGCTTCGGTCCCGAGGCTGCTCACAGTCAGTGCCAGTGCAACGAGGATACCAAGGCTTGCAAGGTATCCAAGCATCTTTTTTGCACCGACCGGCAGGAAGAGGCCTATGAGCAATACAGCCAGACCTGTTACTGCAAGTGTAAGTTCAGGGGCCAATAACATGAGATCCATGGATCACACCCCCATAACAGCCATGAGGCTGATTATCTGTTCTGAATTAGTCAACATCATATCAAGCACCGGACTCGGGTTCCATCCGAAATACACTATGAGTATTGCAATGATCCCCATGGACAATGTCTGATAACCATTGATATCGACGATCGTTCCTAGTTTTTCATTGAATACACCGAACATTGCCCTCTGAAGGGCCCAGATGTGGTATGCTGCGGTTATTACGATTGCAAGCAGTGCGATGATCACATAGGATGGCAGGTTCACAAAGGATCCTGCAAGCACGGATACCTCAGCAATGAAACCGCTAAGTCCTGGCAGGCCAAGGGATGCCATGAAGGTCAGCACCATGATGACTGCCAGTTTCGGCATCTTCTGTGCGAGCCCTCCGAGATCATTGATGATTCTTGTACCTGCTGTGGTGTTGATCACACCACATGCCATGAACATAATACTCATGATAAGTCCGTGTGAGAACTGCTGGAACATTGCACCTGATACAGAGAGTGAGACCAGGCCTGCAGCACCCAGAAGGACGTATCCCATGTGGCTTACACTGGAATAGGCAACCATTCTCTTAAGGTCACTCTGTGCAAGTGCAAGGAAGGCACCGTAGATAATACTGACCGCGCCAAGTGCTGCCATTATAGTTATCATCAGGTTGGGTGATGCTGTGAATGGAAGCAGTGGGAGTATTACCTTGAAGATACCGTATCCACCGATCTTGAGCATCACAAAGAGCACACTGCCAGCGGTAGGTGCCTCTGTATATGCATCAGGCTGCCATGAATGGAATGGGAATACAGGGATCTTGACTATGAAACCGAACAGCAGTGCAAGGAAGATAAGGTCCTTCATTACACCGGACCCGATGAACTGGAACTGGGACAGCAGGGCAGGGATATCCAGGCTTGGCGTTCCTGTCATTTCCCAGGCTGAGAAGTACAGTCCGAAGATACCGAGCAGCATCACAAGGGATGCTATGTGGGTGTAGATGAAGAACTTGATAGCTGCGTGGTGCTTGCCGGGTCCTCCCCATATGCTCACCATGAAGAAGAGCGGAATGAGGGTAAGTTCCCAGAATATATAGAACAGGAAGAAGTCCAGTGCTGCAAAGACACCGATGACCGCACCCTCTGTGGCCAGAATGAGTGCATAGAACCTGTTAGGTGCCTTCCTGTCATCATTCCATGTGAAAAGTATCAGGAATGGGAGTACGATCGCATTGAGAAGTATCAATGGCATACCTATTCCGTCAACACCAAGATGATAGTTTATACCTAGGGACGGGACCCACTGGTATATTTCTTCAAACTGGTTGTCTGCTATGGTACTGTCGAAGTTGATGTACATGTACAGTGTAAGTACCAGTACCGCTACTGTGGCTACAAGGGCCATTACCCTTGCCTGTTCTTTTGTTTTTGTGAATAAGGTTAGTGCTGCGAATAGGAGAGGTATCAGCACGATCAAAGATAATATCGGCAACATCAGATTACCTCCATGACCACTTTGATAAGTACTATCAGAAGACCCACTCCCGCAATAACGGCTGTTGCATAGGTCTGTATCACTCCAGTCTGGAACTGGCGCAGGGCCTCTCCTGACTCGATCATGAGATCGCTTATCCAGTTAACCGTCCAGTCGAATCCACGGTCTATAGCATGACCTGCAAATGCAAAGCCCTCATAGATGACCTTTACAGAAAGGAAGTCCGTGTATATCGCATTCTGGTAGTACCTGTTATAGAGAAGCTTATAGACCGGATTGTTCCTTGAAACAAGGCTGTCCATGTTAACGACCTTCAGTCCGTATATCAGATAGGAGACCAGAAGACCTGCGACTGCAACTATCAGTGGCATCCAGAGTATAAGCATCGGCTCGTGCCCTGCATGTGATGCAAGGTGATAGCCCCCAATATCTGCAAGTGCCGGGATGTCCATTTGCACGAAATCGTTCACAAAGGTCTCGCTGACGAATTCATAGAACGTAGTTCTTGTCAGGGCTCCGGCGACAAGTGCGAGCAATGCAAGTATTGAGAGCGGGACAGTCATTGATGCAGGCGACTCATGTCCCCCGTAATCCGTACGTGGCTTACCGAAGAACGTCATGAAGACCAGCCTGAATATGTACAGCGATGTCAGCAGTGCTGCAGTGATCGAGAGCAGATATGGTATCCACATTCCGCTGCTTGAGCCAAAGAGATATGCGCTCTCAATTATAGGGTCCTTGCTGAAGAAACCACTAAAACCAAATATGGTGTCGGGTATGCCGAACCCTGCAAGTGAAAAGGCTGCAATGATCATTGTTACTGCCGTTATTGGCATGACCTTTGCCACACCTCCGAGCTGCCTCATGTCATGGGTGCCCACTGCATGGATAACGCTGCCGGCACACAGGAAGAGAAGAGCCTTGAAGAATGCGTGGTTGATAAGGTGGAAGATGGATATGCCCACCGCTTCTGCACCTATTGCAGCTCCCACACCAAGGCCGAGCATCATATAACCCAGCTGGCTGATGGTGGAGTATGCGAGTACGCGCTTCAGGTCGTTCATCACTATACCCATAGTCGCTGCGAATATCGCTGTGAAGGCACCGAGGTATGCAACCACCAGCAGGGAGCTGGGTGCTGCCATGAACATAGGGAACGTTCTTGCAACCAGGTAGACACCGGCTGTAACCATCGTTGCTGCATGGATGAGAGCAGAGACGGTCGTTGGGCCTTCCATTGCATCGGGAAGCCACACATGAAGCGGGAACTGACCGGATTTACCTATCGCACCACCGAAGAAGAGCAGTGTGATAATGGTGATGTGGCTTACTTCCATTCCGAGGATGTTCGCGTTCATTGCTGCAATCTCCGGGATGTGGGTGAATATCTCATCGAACCTGAGTATGTAGACACCATCGGGAATGGTGCCGTTGAAGATCCTGAAAAGATCGGAGAACAGTATGACGATACCTGCAAGGAACATCACGTCACCGACCCTGGTGGTCAGGAAGGCCTTCTTTGCAGCACTTGAAGCTGAAGGCTTCTCATACCAGAAACCGATGAGCAGGTATGAACACACACCAACAAGTTCCCAGCAGATGAAGAGCTGCAGAATGTTGTCCGAGAGAGCAAGACCAAGCATTGAAGCTGTGAAGAGAGCAGTCTCGGCAAAGTATCTTGATTGTGACCTGTCATGTGACATGTAGCCTACGGAATAGATATGGATGAGCAGGCTGACAAGCGAGACCATGGTGAGCATTACAGCTGCAAGCGGGTCAACAAGTACACCGATGTTCAGTATGGCGAACCAGCTGTAAGACTGATTGATAACCTCTTCAGGGTTCTGAAGCAGGTTCATGGTTATGAGCAGAGAGATCACAAATGATATAGTGATCGCTGCTATTGGTATTATTGCACCGCCATTTGGCAGTTTCTTCCCCAGGAAGAAGGTCAGCACAAAAGCAAGTGCGGGTAACAGTGGTATTAGGAATGCTAGATCTCCAATTGCCATTTTTACCACCTCAATACGTTAAATGTGTCAAGATTGATCGTGTCCTTCATCCTGAAGATCGCCATGAGTATCGCAAATCCGATGGCTGCCTCACATGCTGCAAGTGCTATGGAATACAGAGCGAATACCTGACCGGTGAGGTCTGCGTTATAGCTTGAGAATGCAACAAGGTTGAGGTTTGCGGAGTTGAGCATAAGCTCCACACACATCAGCATGCGGATACCACTGCGCTGTGTCATGAAACCATAGAGGCCTATGGAGAATATGATAGCTGCAAGTCCTATGTAAAGTTCGACAGGTATCATTGGTTACCATCCCCTTTTGCCATATAGATGGCACCCATCAACGATGACAGCAATACGATGGAGAGGATCTCAAAGGGTACCACGAAATCCGTGAATATCAACACTCCAATGCCCTCTATATTACTCTGGTCAGCAACGTTCTGTGGTATCTGTTCCACAGAAGGCCAGCTTGTGAAGAACACTGATACCAGTATAACAGCCAGGAACAAAAACGCAACTATCATTCCAATTATACGTGGCCTGAAGAAGTTGTACACCGATGTAAGAACCTTCATTGGGGTAAATAAAATCGAAACCTCATCATTCAGCATCTGAACCAAACTCCTTCTTTGTAAGCATAACTGCGAACAGGATCAGAACTCCTATTGCACCGACATATATCAGTATCTGGACAACGCCAAGGAACTGGGCATTGAGCAGTATATATAAAGCTGCAACAATGAACATTGTAACTACCAGTCCAATGGCCGCTCGTACCACATCCCGGGCGGTCACCACGAACAGTGAGAACACTATTGATACAAGTGCCAGGATTGCGAAAACGGTCAGCTCGATAATTGTGCCTATTGAGGTGTCCATCTGCTCACCTCCTCACCAGCTTCTTCCTCAGCATTGATATCAACCTCTCTTGCCAGCATATCGGGTGTAAAGAGAAGGTCTTCGTGATCACACCGAATGACACCGGTCAGGTACGTCTTTGTGCTTGACAGCGCCTCCTTCGGACACTGGTCTATGCAAAGACCGCAGAACATGCAGTGGCCCATATCTATTGTAGGGAACCACCTCTGCTTGCTACTGTCCGGGCTGACACGTGCCCTGACTATTTTGATCGCATTGTTGGGACATGTATTGGCACATATTCCACAACCTATACATTTACTTTTATCCAGTTTATGTAAGCCCCTGAACCTGTCTGAAAGCTTTGTAGGAACCTCCGGACACATTCTTGTAACTGGAGGGCCGAAATAAATGTTCTTTACCGCTGTTATAAGATTTTTAATAACCATCTGTTCACACCCCCAGCAGGCCCAGTCCGATTACCCATCCGAGGTTAAGGAGGGATAAGGGCAAAAGTCTCTTCCAGCTAAGATCTACCACCTGGTCGATCCTGAACCTTGGAACAGCCCATCTGATCGCTATAATTCCAAGAATCACCAGTGCTACCTTCAACAGGAAGAAAGCAGTCGGAAGTATCAGGCCAAGGATCGGGGTGGCAGTCAATACTGCAGGCAGGTTCCATCCACCGAGGAACAACAATGTAAGTATCATCGAACCAAGGATAAGGTGGATGTATTCCGCAAAGAAGCAGTAGCCGAACCTCATACTTGTGTATTCGGTCATCCATCCGGCGATGAGCTCTTCCTCTGACTCGTTCTGGTCAAATGGAAGACGGCCCATGTCTGCCATAAGAGCAATGAAGAATACGATGAATCCCAGAGGCTGCTTGACTATGAACCAGAGAGGACTCTGTGCCTCGGCGATCTCAACAATGTTCAGTGAACCAGCCATGATGGCAACACTCACAACACAGATACCAAGAGGCACTTCGTACCCGATCATACGTGCAAAGTTCCTGAAAGCACCAAGAACAGAGTACTTGTTGTTCGCACTGTATGCGACCATGAAGATACCGATGATAGAGATAGCGGACATGGCTTCAATGTAGAGGACACTGACATCCATTTCGGTTGCTGCTATCGGATAACTCTCACCATCTATAATCACCGCACCGAAAGGAATTGCCACCAGCATAAGGAAAACAGATCCCATGAGGACGATGGGTGCTGAGACGAACAGTAATCTGTCAGCATTTTTCGGGATGATATCTTCTTTTGTGAACAGCTTGATAGCGTCGGCAACAAGCTGGAACAATCCATGTGGGCCTACCCTCATAGGACCATACCTCTGCTGGATATCCGCAGAGAGTTTACGTTCGAACCATACAGCTGCCATGGCACCTACAAATACGACACCCATCAGACACAGACCAATAACAGATCTTACAAGCGGATTGAAAAGGATTTCCGGTAACTCCATGATGATCACCTGTCAACCTCACTGGTACATGTGTCCATGCTTCCGGCAATCGACACGATATCTGCAACCTTGACACCTTTGAGAAGAGGAGGCAATGCCTGCAATGTCGGGTATACCGGACCTCTTATCTTTACACGGTATGGCCTGTCGGATCCATCGGATACCATATAGAATCCCATTTCTCCTCTCGGGTCCTCCACACGGTGGAAAACCTCTCCTCCAGGAATCCTCATAACAGGGGATCTCTTACCATACGGGGTATCCTCGGGGAAAAGCGGTCCATCAGGTATCTGGTCAAGGCACTGCTCGATGATGTACATACTCTCGCGCATCTCATCCAGACGCACCTGGATCCTTGCGAACACATCACCATCGGTCTGAGTACATACATTGAAATCAAGGTCATCATATACAAGATAAGGTTCATCCTTACGGATATCAAAATCAACACCAGTTGCCCTGAGCGGAGGACCGGAAACCCCGAGATCCTTTGCAACATCTGCCGTAAGTACGCCGATGTTTGCAGTTCTTGCCTTGTAGATATCATCTGTCCTGTAAAGCTCTTCATAATTATCAATAGCCTTTCTCAGATTTCCGAAGACGTATTTCACATCGTCCTTGAATCCTTCGGGAAGGTCATCCTTCACACCACCATAACGCAGGAAACTGTGAGTTATACGTGCTCCGGTGACAGAGTCGATAAGGGACATCACATCTTCCCTGTCCCTGATGGTGTACATGAACATACTCACAAAACCAAGGAAGGATGCATATTCACCCATACCAAGCAGGTGGCTCTGTATCCTGGAAAGCTCTTCCATAATAACACGTATGTACTGGGCCCTCTCGGGTACTTCGATACCCGCTAGTTTCTCAACACAACCAACATATGCCTCTTCGTTGGTAAGCGCAGCAAGGTAGCATATCCTGTCCACGATGGTAATGCCCTGGAGATATGTCTTGTTCTCAAGGATCTTTTCAATACCCTTGTGAATCCAGCCTATCTCAACTTCGGAGTCCACAACGGTCTCACCCCTCAACTTTGCATTCAGCCTGAATGGTCCTGGCATCATGGGATGTTGTGGGCCAAGGTGAACGATCATTTCAGAAGGTCCAACTGTTTCATCCATAATTAAACCTCACACCAAATTCCTAGCCGTCTTGTTGGGGAAGCCTTCGTAATCCCTACGCAGTGGCCACTCACCGAGCATCTCTTTTGGAAGTACAAGAGGTTTAAGGTCGGGGTGGTTAAGATACTTCACACCAAACAGTTCGTACGTTTCTCTTTCGTACCAGTTCGCATTCCAGTAAACAGGCACTACGGATTCGATCTCCGGGTCATCCCTTGGAAGGAGAGCCTTCATGGTAAGGATCACCGGGTGTTCGTAGGAACCTATTACATAGATCACTTCGATCTCATTCCTGTCCGGGTAGTCAACTCCGAATTCACAGCAGAGATGCCCGAAAGACAGGTCTTCTTTGAGGTAGCGGCATATTTCCACTACGTTTTCAGGCTTCACATTGGCAGCTATCCTGATTTCAGACTGGACATCTGCATCATAGATATCGTCTGGGAACTTGCCGGCAAGTGAAGCAATAATAGAATTAGCGTCCATTGATTCACCTCAATACTCCGTGCCTTTATCCTTTTTTGCCGTAATCTTATTCTGAAGCTCAACAAATCCCTGGATAAGGGCTTCACACCTTGGCGGACACCCTGGTACAAAGACATCTACCGGGAAGATATCATCGATGTTTTGGTGAGTACTGTATGACTCATAGAAAGGTCCACCACTGATCGCACAATCCCCAAAGCAGATGACCCACTTTGGTGCAGGCATCTGGTCCCAGATCCTTCTCAGGGCCGGCAGGTACTTCTTTGTAACATACCCGCTGATGATCATCACATCGGCATGTCTTGGAGAGTTACGCGGTATGATACCGAAACGGTCAGTATCGTAATGCGCCATACCTGTGGCAAGGAGTTCCACACCACAGCATCCCATTGCATTCACCATGAACCACAAAGAATTTTTTCTGCCCCAGTTAAGGACATCCTGAATCTTGGTCTTTTTGATAAAGTCGGCGATGGCATTCGAGTCAGTGAGTGCGACACCGGGAACGTCATCGTATCTCACTACTTCAGGTTCAGCTTGCTCTACATCATCCATTTAAGAGCCTCCTTCTTTAACAGGTAGACATAACCGAACAATACAACAAAAATAAAGACCAGCATTTCGACGGTTGCTATCTGGGTAATTCCGTGTCCCTGGAAAATAGTAGCCCATGGATAGAGGAACAGGACTTCTATATCAAAGAGAACAAAAGCAATGGCATAGAGATAATATTCGACATTGAACTGTATCCTCGCATCCCCGATGGGAAGAGAACCAGCCTCGTATGTCGAATATTTTGCCGCAGATCTACTCCTGGGACTCAATGTTTTCACAAGAAACATCGTCATAGGAGGCATCACTAATGCCACAACAAGAATTATCGCAACCGGTATGTAACTATATATTATGTTACTGATATCGATTATTTCTGACATAACAATTCTCCTGAAAGTTATTACGTAGACTTGCTATATGTATAAAATACCTTCTGTGGAGTTATTCCATATGCACCCATCTACGATTTTATGAAACAAATCACATCTTTTGATATATTTTTCAATAGAGTGTATTGGCTATTAGTTGATATCAATTCATTATATTTAAATTGTGGCAATTAAGACCGTAGAAATGTGAAATGCGGGTTTGGACAGGGAACTGGTCAAATAAAAAAGTAAGTTTCCAATGTTTCAAAAAAGAATAACCGTTGCTCCCAAAAGAATAAGACATGAATGCAGAAGATACAGTAAAAAGAGCAGAAAACAAACAAAATGAAAAACAAAAACAGGTCTGATCAAGTCAGACATTGAAGAAATAAAGTCAGGCCTGCTTCGGCGAATAGTACTTCTTGATCACAGTACCACATTCCGAACAGGAGATCACAAGCCAGTCACCATGGTTGTACAGGGCATATTTCTCGAAGATGGAAGCACCACAGGTGGGACACACATAGTACTCCTTGAAGTAATAGTGATAGAACTGCGGCGTCCGCTCAAGCCAGTCAAGTACTTTTTGCATATGTTCGAAATAGCGTAGTTTTGAAGGATGGTGGTCCTTCCTTTCAATAGCTTCTGATACACGGCTTCCGACGTTCCTGGTGTGCTGTTGTGACTTCTGTGTTATCTTTTTATAGTCAGAGATGTACCTGGTACTATTATCGAGATATTTCAGGTAACCTTCATGTGCCCTTGGGATATTTCTCCGGATGGTGCGCACGAAGTATTCACCCATGACATCCTCCATGATATCCGCACATGCCGTGCATATGTTATATCCTTCATAGTGCCTGTTGTCCTGAAGGTCACCACAAATTACACATGTTTCCATAAACAGACCCTCTTGCTTCAGTTACCGTATTTCTTTTGGGGCCATGGCCTCCCGGGTAAACATTATCGGGAAAATATTAAGCACTGCAATCAGGTCACCTTCCCTTATCCTGCCATTTTCCTGACCCAGCACGTAAGCATATTTGACGATACGCTCATTGTCCACAGGCTTTGTACCCCCTTTTGTCCCCACCTTGATCAATGAAACCATCGCATGGTGTGTGAAAAGACATGGGATTATTATCATATCAGGCTCGAGAACAATCTCCTTCACATTGACCCTTTTGAACTCTCCGGCACGGATCTCAATATCTTCTTCAGAGATCAACATTTCCCACTTGGCACGGGTAGCAATGGTGAATTCATAGGGCGCTGCCTTAACCTTCCTGGAGACCAGTTCGCCATTGTCCCTTGATACCACCTGGATCACTTCTTTTCGCATTTGATCACCAAGAATGTAACTATCATATTAGTATAAATAGGTTCCGAGTAATTATCATGAATAATCATGATATCTGGAGTTTAAGGCTTTTTACGTATCAAGAGACTTTTTTCTTTATGGCACCGCGTTGTCAGTATGCTATCTGACTCCTTGACACCTTCCATATTGCTTATAGGGACCAGAACGTTTTCCTTCAGGGTATGCACATCAAAGGTCTGGACTTTCAACAGCAGGTCATAAGGTTCCAGAAGTTCGTATATTTCCAGGATGTCATCGATGCCGCATAATTTCTCGATAACATCCGCGCCTGCGTTCGGTTCGAGACATATCCCGATAAAAGTCGTTATATTGAAGCCGGCAACTTCAGGATCCACCTTTATAGTGAACTCCCTGATTATGCCCGAAGAATGCATCTTCTCGATCCTCTTATGCACCGTGGAAGTAGCCACACCCAGTTCATTAGCTATAACAGTGCTGTGCTTCCTGCAGTTGTCTGAAAGATGCTCCAATATGGCAATATCGACCTCGTCCATGAGTACTTAAATAACCAAAGATAATAATATATTTTTCTATTTTTTTCGTTTTATGAAAATCTTTTGCTGCAAACCAACATATTGGCTTTACTGGCAGCAAGAGTGAACAAAACAACTGTGACCATTTGGGCCCACAATTTCATACCCAAACCCTCTATTCGAACAATAATGCTTTTATTGTTAGTCCTTTTATAATATCGAAAGTCCGGTGAGGTTTTATGAAGATCAATGACCATTGTGTTGGATGTGGCCAATGCGCCACATTTTGCAAATTCGATGCTATTGTAGTAAAGGCAAGAGCAAGCTTAAGTGACAAATGTACTGGATGTGGCATTTGCGCTGCATACTGTCCGGTCAAAGCGATAGAGGTATGAGATGAAAGCTATAATCATCGGTGCAGGGCTGGGCGGGTTGCTGAGCGCGGCCAAACTCTCACAGTCAGGATACGAGGTGGAGGTCTTTGAGAGCCTTCCCATTATCGGAGGGAGGTTCACGAACATTCCATATAAGGGTTTCCAGCTATCCACCGGTGCACTGCACATGATACCCCACGGCCCCTCCGGACCACTTGCCATGCTGCTGGAGGATGTAGGTGCAGAAGTGACCATAGTACGAAAAAAACCAACTGCCGTTATCAGGATTCCAAGAAAAAGAGGTGACAGGGACTATAAGTTTGGACATAAGGATCTGATGTTTGAGGATTTCAAGGTGCCGTTTTCTCTGTTGAACCGTATCAAACTTGCCTTTTACATAATCACGACAAGGAAGAAACCTCCAAAGGAAGGTTCCTTTGCACAATGGTGCTCAAAACACATCGAACAGGAATGGACACACCGGATCTCCGACTCTTTCTTCGGCTGGGCACTCAGTCTCAGGTCCTCAGACGTACCTGTGGAAGAGGCCTTTGAGATCATTGAGAACCTCTACAGATATGGAGGTTCCGGCGTACCCCTTGGCGGCTGCAAGGCCATTACGGATGCACTTGCCGATATCGTGCATGCAAATGGAGGAAAGGTCCACACCTCTGCAGAAGTCACGAAGATAGTAGTAGACAATGGGAAAGCTAAAGGGATAGCAGTTGATGGACAGGAACACAACGCAGATCTGGTGATCAGCGACATAGGGCATTCGGCCACTGCCATTTTACTTGATGATGGAACAAAAAGCACAGAGATACAGAAGTATATAGATAGAACAAAGAACTTGAAGCCTTCTGCGGGAATAAAGATATGCCTTTGCTCGGATAAACCCCTCGTAGGACACGGCGGAGTACTGCTGACACCATACGCTCAAAGGATCAACGGTATCAACGAAGTGACAAATATAGATCCGGACCTTGCACCCACAGGAAAGCATCTCACAATGTCACATCAGTGTGTCCGGCTTGAAGACCTTGACAGGCTTGAAGAGGAGATAGACCTTGGGCTTTCTGACCTGAAGTATATCTTTGCCGGCAAGGAATACGAGGTTCTCCTCATACAGTCATATTCCAATGGCTGGCCTGTGAACAGGTCATCCTCCGGCACCGACCTGAACAATATGACACCCATTAGCGACCTGTACGTAGTGGGCGATGGAGCAAAGGGCAAAGGAGGCATTGAAGTAGAAGGAGTTGCCCTTGGCGTGATGCACACCATGGAAGAGATACTGGGGTATTAGTGCAGCGGTTCAGGATCTTTTATTTTTCACCTGAAGAGGATACCATCTCCTTCCAGAATAGGTGAAATATACAGGGGTCTTGTGAAGTCAACAGCTTGCCATCACACACAACCCCTCCTTCACAGGTCGCTGCAACAGTGACCTTGAGGTCATCGGGAACCCCTGCCTGTCCCTGGCATTTCGGTCTTTTATGATCCACGCCGCAATCAGTAACTGAGGTCCGTGGCATATTGCTGCGAATGCTGTCTTTCCTGTATGGCATGATAGGAACAGGAGATTATAAAAACAACCATACCTGATAGTTATGCAAAGCCAGACTTTAAGGGAGGGGAAAATGCACCCATATATAAGGGATGTGAATATTTCTTTTCAGGCATACACCGATCTTACAAGAGCACATTTCTTTCCCGCCTGGCCTCTCCTGTTCTGCTCAGGCCTGATGCTTGCTTTTGAGAACTACGGAGCTTTTTCCCTGACACTGACCATCAAGGCAGCTTTTATAGGACTTTTTGGATTTGAGGCAGGCCTTGTGCTCAATGACTATGTGGACCGGGATACAGATACAAAGGATGTGGAATTCGACCGGCTGACAGGATACTGGAGGCCGTTCAAAAAAAGACCGATCCCTCCCGGGCAGATAGCTGCTTCAAGGGCATTCGCATTCTTTTTACTGCTGTTCGCCCTCACCATGGCACTGATATTGACACTTCCGTTCCCTAATTCCCTTTATCTGCTGATCCTTATGAGCTACTCCTACTGCGCAGAATACTTCTACCAGGTAATGAAAAGAGACCAACGCTTCCCCATTGCACAGATACTGGGAAGGACAGACATTGCCCTGTTCCCTGTTGCAGGTTACCTTTGTTATGGCAGCCCCGACATGACCGCACTTCTCTATTTCCTTTTACTTTATCCATGGGCGCAGGCCCACCTGGGAGTGAATGACCTTGCAGACTTCAGGAATGATGTTGCAAGGGATATGAAAACCATAACCACACTCTATGGGACAGGTGGTACTGCATTCTGGATACATGGTTTTACCCTGCTGCATATAGTTGTTGCAATTGTATTCATGGAAAGGATTGGGACAACAGCATCTTACGGTTTTATACTATCTTTTTTACTCCTTGGCGCTGCAAACTATATTGTTCTAAAAAGGAAGGAACCACATGCAGGACTTAAGGCCCTGCCGCTATTTCATGCAAGCCTGCTTATTTATTCTGCTTCGATCATACTGGACTACTTCTTCTAGGGTGCCGGAGAAAATGATCCGGCTGCGCGTTAAAATAGTCAAACAGGGACCATGAAAGTAAAAGACTTAAGCTCCATGCTGGTGTTCAGCGCCTGGGAGAAAGCTGTTTTCAGCAGGTCCGACCTTCCAGAAGAGGCTTTCTATCCCATGCTGCTTCCCTTAAGACAGGAGGTGTATGGAGTTACTCTACAGCACACCTCAAAAGTATTTCCGTTATGAAGGTCTACACACCCTATAATTAAGAAACAAAGACATGCAACACTGTTGAAGAGATATATCTGCTGGTGGACCCTGAAGTGCTGGCAAGGGAAAGACATGTCAACCGGCTTGAGAAGTGTGGCAATAAAGAAACAAGAATATTGCTCACCAGACCCATTCCATAACCCTGAAAGCCAGAAAGATAGTTGTGGCCAGGATAAGCACCGAGAAAGAAAGGTCTTCATCCAGGAGACCGATGAGAATGTTGCTATGTTTACAGGTCCTTCAGCCTACTACGCAGCCCATGAGATGGAACACCTGGAGAACACAGAGATAGAGGGGTTACCGACGTAATCCTTTGAGTACGTTGTCCTTGATGATGAAAAAGTTCAGGATGAATAGAAAAGCATATTCTTTCTAAGTAGACTTTTTTAAGAACTCTAACCATCTGCGTACTTCAGCCACCCTTTCACGGGAGAAGATCTCGTGGAACTCTTTTTCTTTTTCTTTTGCTGTGCCTTCTTCTATCTCTTTAAGGTCCATGATCGTCCGCATCAACCCTGAAAGTTCATCGAATAGCCGCTTTGCTTCATCTCCTGTCAACTTTTCAGTTCTTAGTTCCAGTTCATCCTCTTTTGCTTTTTCTTTGAGGAAGGAAATATACTTATCGATCTGTTTCCGGTCTGCAGTTGTGATCTTTTTTTTATTGAGCAATTCCCAGACAATTTCATGAAGGTTGCATGTTCTACCATCGATCTCTATATGATAAGGCACTTCCTGCCCTACCCAGAAAAGACGCGTGTGCAGTGCTGCAAAAAGCTGTTTTCTTTCTCTTTCAGTAATATGATCCTCACCTGTCAGATCGTTCATCTTGCAACTCCAATATGCTTATATGCAAGTCAGGAGCACAAATAAGTTTTGATGCGCTCATTTCGAGATCAAGAGTAAACATATGAAAAATGGAAGCAGAGTAGTTATTTATATAACATTATATAAGTATATATGACAAGAGGGCAATAAATCTAATACGAATCAATACGAATCCTACTAAGAATATTATACAGTTACTAAAGCAAGGTGTTATTATGGGAATGATGGACGAAGTCAAAACAAAAAAGAAACTAAAAGCTGCAGAAAACTGGTTCAGGATGGCCGAGAATGCAAAGACCCCGGAGAAACAGATCGAATATTACACGAAATCCCTGGATGCTAACCCATATAACGCCGAGGCATGGTTCAGAAAAGGCAGGACAATGGAAAAAATGGGACTTTTCAATGATGCACAGAGAAGTTTCGACCATGCAATAGAGATAGATCCTGATTATCAGAGGATCATAGGACAGAGAACAGATACTTTTGAGCCTTCTGCATCTACTGGCAGGTCGCCGGAGCTATCTGATGTCACAACAGACAGTGATCTTGAGAGAGGGATAGGGAGAGATGAGGACCGGGTGATCGAAGGCATGGAGAAAGAGGATACCGGTTTCGCCCCCCCTGCCAGAGAAAAGTCCATTTTTGCAGACCTTGGTCCGGAACAGGAAGAAGAAAGTGTCCATAAGATATCCTCCTTTGATAAAGAGGCATCAAAAGCGGATCTACCTGTTGAGTCATCTGATGAAGCAGAACAGGAAATAAAGTTTGCTGCGGTTTCCGGCGTGAAGAAAGAAAAAGAGGAAATGTTTCTATCGGACAACAATGAAGAAGAGAATGCCGGAACTATTATTGCACCTGAGTCAGATACATCTCCTGTAACTGATGCACAGGTGCAGGGCAAACCCGCCGGGAAAGAAGAAAAGAAGTTTGTAAGTGAGACCCTGGCGGGGAGCTCATATAATGAAAGTATGAAGGCTTTTGGAACAGGCACACCGGACAGCATCAGGACCATGGATATTAGAATACCCCTGAAGGAAACACTCAGATTCTGGCTTGTCGGTATCGTTGCGATCATCATTGCAGCCAAGATACTGGGCATCTGAAAGAAGAATGCAGACAAAATAAAAAATCGGGTTTGCACAGTTCATGCAAACGTCTTTTTTTCAGGTTCATCAAAGAAAACATCTACTGCATACTGGAACTTATCGCGTTCGCGCAGTCCATGTGATGTTCCTTGATGCTTATGCATATATTCCATATATTCCCTCCTGACAGTAAAGGGAGACTATTTTTCTCCTGGCAATTACATAACCGTTTCCAGGAAGAGCATATATCTCTCTGATATACTGAATGAAGGTAGAAGTATAAATAGATAATTTTAATAATAAATAGTTATGTTTAATAATAAATAGTTACAATTTCACAAGTTTATACAGCATTATGATGCTCTCTTTGATACAATACAATATAATACAATAGAATATAATATAATATAATACAATACAATATAATATAATATAATGCAATATAATATAATATAATATAAT
>JAFGCK010000127.1 GCA_016932675.1 Methanosarcinaceae archaeon
ATATATCGTGCGAGATTGTTGAAAAAGCATTTTTTGCATTGATATGATTCCCGATAATTAGGAAGATTTCAAAACTTATTTGATGATTTTAAATTCGTTTTAATACTGGATTTAATTTTCACCAACGGATTCAATTTTTCCGGGTAATACTCCAAGTTTTTTCATTATAGGCGCCCCTTTTTCTGTTCAAGCATAACCATAAGTCGCAATTTTCCCGATGTTGTGCACCATGCAGAACAACAACCACTGTATATTCACCTTGCCCTTGCCCCTTAAGGTGAACCGGTCGAGATGCTTGTGGGTCCGAATATTTGCGAACACCGGCTCCACTATAGCCATCCTTTGGGAGTAAATCTTACGACCCTTGTCACTTTCGATTTTTTCTATCATGAGCTTCGTGAGATTGTTCCCTTCGAAACCTATCGGAACCATCAGAAGCTTAGGGCCGCAGCCATTTCCATAAATGCACTTGTGCTTCACCGGACATTGGCTGCAATCATTCGACTCCGCCACATACCTCTTGTAGATGTTCCCGGTTGCTTTACACTTCTTCACATTCAGCCTTAGTCTTTTTCCTTGGGGGCATATGTACTTGTCGTTCTCCTCGTCATACTGGAAATCTTTAAGACCATAATGGGTTCTGACCGAGCGTCCCTTCCTTGAGTTAAAACGGGGATCCCTTTTGCGAAAGTTCTTGTCAGGTATGTAGGCGTCTATCCCTTCATCTATGCACTTCTGAATGTTCATCCTGCTGTGGTAACCGGTGTCTGCCGTTAAAATCTTTCCTTTGAAATAATCTTCGCTAAAGCCTGTCTTCTCCATGTTCTCCTTGGCCCCATCTACTATCGGGGGAATAATGTCAGTGTCCTGGCCAGTACCAAATACATCCGCATGAACAATGATCTGGTGCTTTGAATCCACCAGGGCCTGGCTGTTATAACCCTGGATTGTACCATTGGAGGTAACCATCTTCGACGACTCGTTATCTGTCATGTTGCTCTTGATCTCCTTGCCCCTGACTCCAAGTCGTTCTCCATTATTGTTTAACCAGGTCTCTATCCGGTCGGCCTGCTTCTTTAGTTTATCAATTTGTTTTTCACTGTAGGAACGGTTACCAGATGAATCCTTATGGTCTTCGTCTTCCTGCTCTTTCAGAAGATCCTTGACCCTTTCCTCGAGCTTAATGCGTTTTTGTCTAAGCTCTGAAATAGTCCTGCTCCACCGAGGGGAGGCGTTGCAGGACAGTTTGCATCCGTCCAACGCAAAGTGCGTTCCGCCCAGAAGCTTCAGTTCTTCGCATATCAGCAGCACATCCCCGAATAACGGCAGAATCTCATCCTTCATGGAACTGACAAACGTGGATATCGTGCTGTGATCAGGGTGCTGACAGCAGCTGAGCGCCATGAAAACCACATTTTCATGGCAAGCCTGCTCTATCTTCCTTGATGAAGTAAGCCCCCGTGAATATCCCATAAGTACTACTTTCAGCAGTATCCTGGGATCGTACGCCTTGCGTCCCGTATCATCATTACTAAACTTCTCATCGAACAAACTCATGTCCATACGTTCGTCAACCAGTGTGTGTATTGCATACTCCAGGCTTCCGGGCATAAGCTGATCTTTCAATGATACAGGTATGAACATGTCCTGTGCGTAGTTATAAGGTTTATACTTTGCCATGACATCCTTTCCAGGTCAGAATAGAATCCATATTGCCTTTCCTTAAATACAAACCCTTTATAGCACATAACAACTTATTATTACAGCTTATTATTGTTTTTCTGATAGATTCGCAATCCCTAGATCGCTGCTTCAGTTAAAATCAAAAGGAGGGTTTTTCAACAGTCTCTGCCACGATATGTATCAATCTTTTCTCCCGCTTTGATACAAGCTTCATTCCAGTATTTGCGATATAGTTTACCTGTATAGCGGTTTCCCTCACTTTTGGATTCCCGGCAGGTAAAGAAGTATGGCCCGAAGGACTTGGGCATAGATGCCATGTATTGTTTGAACTCGGATACGCAAGGTATCTCATGAATATCCCCTGTTTTTGTGCGATTAATAACCTTATTATTTGAGACCCCTCTTTGAATAGTGAAGATATCCTGTTCTGCATCGTAATCTTCCTTATGCAGAGCCATAGCTTCGCCAGGTCTTCTCAAATGCAGATATAGCCACATATAAAAAGGCTTGTGTTCATCAGGTATGTGCTTCATCACATTCTCAAACCGGTTCCTCGGCAACCAATGTGGCGGCACTTTCTTGATATCGTACAGCTTTTTTTCAGGGAATGGAGGCAAGTTTGGTATGCGCTCCGACTTATGAGCAAACCTCATGCAGCACCTAAGTGTATCAACTACATTTTTTTTGTGTTTTCCTGACCCTTCGATGAAATTTACCAGCTTAACCAGCGTATCATACCGAATTTCATGGAGCATGACCGGGTGCATAGTAAAGAATGGTGTAAGGTAGTTGTTTACATCCCTTTTGTACTTTGCAAAGCCACCCGGTGTTAGTGTTGGCTCTCTAGCATCAAGCCACTCCTGCATGTATGGTATTACATCGGTAAGTAATTCCCCTGTGAAATATTCGATCCTGAATGTTAATTCCCCTCTGCAATGGCGTTCCCAATCCGCTTGAATTAACGGCAGGAGCTTATTTGCTTTCATGTATCCGATGTCTTTTTTCTTGTTTTGATGAGTTTGATACATCGGTTCTTTTTCGCCTAAGTAGCGTGATATTTTGTACACCTTGCCATTCATAGGCCAATTGACGATCCAGTACGGCATTTTTACATCTGTCCGTAATGTGACTGTACCCTTCATACAAGCCCCCCTTTGGGAATTAGTATAAAGGATTGTGGTTGTATGATTCAATGCTAAGTTATTTGTACTCATGTTACTCTATTCAT
>JAFGCK010000128.1 GCA_016932675.1 Methanosarcinaceae archaeon
ATCGTGCCAAGGGAGCTGGAACTCACATACCCTGCAGCACACTATGATACCGCCGTCACAGGCTACTGGGATGCAGAGGAGAGGGAATGGGTTGCGGGCTGCCTGGAACGATATCTTGAAAAGAACAGCTACAGCACCATAATTGCACACGTGGAGGATGCCTACAGGCAGATATGCGAGACAGTATCGGAAAGACTCGGCATCGGAATGATATTCACAGCTTCCGGCAGTGTGACATCTCCCGATTCACTGAAGAGATTGAAGGAAGAGGTATCAAGGCACATTTCGCTGAGATCGCGCAACGTGGAAGAACGGAAAAAGGACATGATCCGCTGTATTGCAGACTACCAGTTCGGCAGAGGAGCAGGACAGCTGCTTGTGCCTGAAAATGCCACAATAAAAGGGCCATTCCCAAAGTATCAGGTCTTTATCGGAAAAGAGCAGCTTGTCACCCTTATACCCCAGTACGGTACGCTTGCTCTCACCATTGCAGGTGCCAGGATCATGATATCCTCAGGACGATATGTCGTAGAGATAGATGATTTCGTGCCAGGGGGATCCTTACTTGCACCGGGGATCATGAATGCAGACCCTCTGATAAGACCCGGTGACGAGGTATTCGTGAGCGGGAAAAAAGCGATCTGTGTAGGCAGAGCAGCCATGAGCGGAAAAGAGATGCAGGAATCAAGCCGCGGGGTGGCAATTGACCTGCGCCACGTTAAAAAGGTATAATGAAAGAGTAATAGAAGGTGATATTAGAGATATGATCGTCCGATACTTCGAACCGCAGGATTTTGAAGAGGTGATGGAGATCGAATCAGAAGCCTTTGAAGAGCATAATCCCTTCCTCTATATGAATTTTTACGAGATGAACAATGACTGTTTTCTTGTTGCAGACCAAAATGGCTATGTGACAGGATTTGTAGCCGGCTACCAGACGTCAGAGAACGAAGGAAGGGTATTTTCGCTTGCCGTGAGAAATGGTTTCAGGGGGTTTGGGATTGGCACCCGCCTGCTCGAAGCTATAAACGGGATCTTCAACGAGAAGGCTCTCAGATATGCAAGCCTCGAGGTCAGGCTCAGTAACAAAAAAGCACAGAGACTTTACCAGAAAATGGGATTTATTCCCTGCTGGATCGAGCACGGCTATTATTCGGACGGGGAGGATGGCCTCATAATGAAGAAATCACTTCCCCCATCTATAAACACATCAGCGGGCCGGAGACCTGCCAGGTCTTTCCGACATGCAGGAGGGTCTTCCCTGAGGATAAAGAACAGCATTTAACTGCTTTTTACAAGTCTCATGCTTGCCTTATTGGCAAGTTGCTGCATCCTCGAGGAAGTGCTTCCAAAGCCCGAAAAATCATCTTTTGACATAACGGATGCCAGATCATTTCCCAGCACGAATATGGCGTGTTTATGTTCAGCTTTGCTTCTGTGGACATGTAACGGACTTATGGCCAGGGAGTTATACTCACTGAACTCATCTTCGATACCCATGTGTTCTAAATGCTTTTTGATCTGAGCCATCAGAGCATGCAACTGTATAAGTTCATCTTTATGCATACCAACCAACCTTACTTGACAATAAACTATAATGATAATGAACTGTGTTTTAACAGAGTCCAAAGTCTATATTGGATTATACTTTATTATATCAAAATAAAGGTATTTCCCCCGGAAATTAGGGGTATTTTATAGTATATAAATTTTTCGAAAAAATCCTAACGATTAATTATGTATGATCTATGGATACGGACCATACATTTGAAAGATTTACAACCGCAAAAAATAAATAAGGTAGCACCTGCGCGCAGGCACCTTTAAAGAGAATTACAAGGCATCAGCTGTGAAAACCTTTACGGAAGCAGGTCTCTTTGTAACACTTCCTACCTTTGCGCCGATAAGGTTCTCAATTCCTTTGTCTGCCGCGATGTCCAGGATCCTCTGGGTGACAACACCGTCAAATACTACTGTCTTAACCTCACTGTCGTAGTCCTTAAGGGTAGCTACAAGGTCCCTTACGGCCGTCTCATTGACAACCTGGTCTTTTGCGTCCAGGAAACGGGCGCTAAAAGTTCCCAACAGGTCGGATGCATGGGTTTTGAACTTAATGCTTGCAGGGGATGGTATGGTTGTGACCTCTACTTCCTTTGCAGGCTCTTCTTCTTTTGCGGAGTTTGACCTTTCACGGGATGATACTCTCTTATATGCCCTTGCCCTCTCGGCGACAGGGCCCTCATTTACATTAACTTTCTGGACCTTTGGCGGAGGAGACACCCTTTTGACCTCGGGGCTTCTTCTTTCCTTGCGTTTTGCCAGACGCCCCACTCTTGCGGAGCTATCATCAGATTCCCTGATGCTGTACTTATCTATTACCTGCTCCACCGGGACCTTCTGCCTCAGGGACCTGACTATCTCCTTCTGTACAAGATCCTCAACACTCTTCCCGTCTGGTGCACGTGCAATGTAATCGACATTGGCCACCTGGACCATTTCCTTGACGATGAGCTCGCCCCCACGGTCACCATCTGTGAACACGGTAACCGTATCTTTCTTCTTGGTAAGTTCTGCAACCTCAGGAGGTACGTTGGTACCACCCACACAGATGGTGTTCTTGATGCCATAACGCAGGAGGTTCAGAACGTCCGCCCTTCCTTCGACAACTATTATGGCATCGGAATCAAAAACTGCAGGGCCGCATGGAATCTTGTTCTTACCGAAATACTGCATCTCCTCGATCCTTACGGACTGGCGCACCTGGTCTGCGATCTCCTGCGATTCCGGAAGGTTCTCATCGAACATTCCGGTGAGGATGAACTTTGCCCGTTCGATGATCTGATGTCTCTTGGTCGCCCTGACATCCTCCATCTGGGTGATCTCGATCTTTGAACTGCAAGGACCTACCCTGTCAATGGTTTCCAGGGAAGCCGCCAGAATTGATGTCTCAACCTTATCCAGACTCGATGGGATAAGGATCGTACCTCTGGTCTTGCCCCCTTTAGCATTCACAACAACCTCGATCCTTCCTATCCTGCCGGTCTTCTGGAGGTCACGCAGATCAAGGTCGGACCCCAGCAATCCCTCTGTCTGGCCGAATATGGCTCCTACTATATCCGGACGCTCAATTATACCATCTGCATTGATCTTAGAATGAATTATATATTTTGTAGTATCTGCATTCTGCATTTGAATTCTCCTTGGCTTCGATATATCGAAGACGCTTAGGTCTTCATTCAATGCAAAAATAGTAGGATCCTTTAACACTACATGTCGGTGGTGCATGCAGAGGCGGACAGTGCCGGGATCATATGAATACCAGGAAGGGATATCTCATCTTTAAAATATACAGCAGGGCTGCCCAGACACACGCATCAGACACTTTGCAGACACTTTTACTGAAATGTATCTGCTTAATGCCCTTCTCAGATCAGCAATCAACCTCTCAGATCAGCAATCATTACGATCCGGCGAAATCTGTGGCCTTGCACGACCAGACAAAAGCCTGTGACATTTTTAGCAGTTTTTCAAATCCCTCAACAGACCCTGATAGATATTACCTTACTTTACACTCTACTTTTTCCTGCTCTCCTCTATCTATATTGAATTATTTTACATGTAATGGATAATGAATTATGATCAACTATATTTGCATTATTTAAAATGTTCATCGCATCTGAACATTTCTGTG
>JAFGCK010000129.1 GCA_016932675.1 Methanosarcinaceae archaeon
AGCAGCCGGATGGAAGAAAATGCTGTAACTTATCTGAGTAATATTTATTGTGAAATATCCTGAAAGCAAGAGCCTTCAAGGTGATGTTGATAATCCCGCATACAAAAAACAGATATCTTGCGCCACATATCACTCTTAATTAATGCAGATTGTTCGCAACCGGGCGAACCGTAAGGTATTAATAACTATCTACTAGTCTAGTAACAATGACCCGCATAACCACCACCCAAAAGGATATGCCGTTGAGCACTTCAATGGATATCTTCTATATGAAGAACAGGAGAAACCCCACAAGTGAAGAAGTACTGCCTTTTTTAGCAGTCCATGCCAACCACGCGACCATTAACGAAGAAGCTGTACTGTACGACGATGAGGAAGTCGCTCATGTCTACACGAAAAAGGTCTTCGGAGAAAGCTCGAAGTTCATTGTTCTCCGGGAAAGCGTTGTTGAAGCGGATGTCGGTGCTATCTACCACTGAGTCTCGTAGTTCAGCAGTTCATCGATCATGCCCCGATCCTTTCCAAAGAACTGATAGTCCCTGATAAGGTGTCCGTTCATTGTGATCGTGTCTATGAAACCGTACCAGTATACCACCATGCCGGTACCATAGTTTTCTTCATAATCGGAGAATTGCTTTTTTAAATAATACTGGTGTTCCCTTTCGTCACCGAAAAGGGCTTTACTTTCTATCCAGGATATTTCTTTACCGTCGATTTTCATGGCCTTGTCCAGCAGGAAGTCCGGCGTCTTCTGCATTCCCATCTCCCGGAGGTCTTCCTCCGTACTGAAGGAGATTCCCAGCCCTACAAGCCAGGCTTCAAGGATACTTTCCCCTAGCTTACCTTTGATGGAGTGCAGCTCATGGGCCCTGGGAGAGAAGAAAAAATCAGAGTCAATGGCTTCCTTTACTTCATTCTTCAGGCGCATGTCAGGAAGTTCGTCAATGTTCCTGAAAAAGGACTTTTTGGGAATTCCCATCTCTTTAAGGAGCATCGAGACCATAAGAGTTGCCGGGACCCTGTTGCTCCTTGCTATCTGGACTATGGTCTTTCCCCTCTTCCACTGTCTGTAATGGGTCTTGCTTTTGCTTTGAACCCTGGGGAACTTCTTTTTGACCTCTGTGACCGTCCTTTGGTTGAGTATGGAGTAGATAACCCCCACGGGCTGGCAAAAGTGTTCTGCCACCCTTGCAACATCCTCAACACCTTCAAGGGCGCCATATATCTGTTCATAGGTATCGATATCCATGCTTACAATCCCTCAATTTCGAACTTCCCCCTGAGCAAACAGTCATCACATCTTTTCCTTGAACAGAACGCTTTCGAATATTCAACTATCAAAGCATGGTATTCCTTGTAAAGATCTACATCCCGGGGAAGGTTTTCCTCGAACAGCCTCTGTAATTGCATATAATTCCCTTTCCGGCCCATACAGGCCATTATACGGGTGGTATATGCATCTATTACAAATTTGGGCCTGCCTGCCGCGTAGAGTATTATGCAGTCAGCGGTTTCGTTGCCCACACCACTGATCGATAGGAGAATTTCCCTGAATTCTTTAACAGGAAGGCAGAAAAGGGACTCCATATCATTTTCCGCGAAAAACTCAGCAATGTTCTTCAACCTCGAAGCCTTCTGCCTGTAGAAACCGCAGCATCTTACAAGTTCCTCGAGCAGGGAGATATCAGCATCCGCAAGAGAGCACGGTTCAAGCAAGTCCTGTTCTTTGAGACCCATTATTGCTTTTTCCACATTGGACCATTTGGTCTGCTGGGTAAGTATGGCACCTACCACGACTTCAAAGGCTGTATCTGCCGGCCACCAGTACTGGGGACCCAGCTCATCCATAAGTAGCCGGTATATTTCAACAAGTTCATTGTTTTTCATGCTCACGGGAAGATATGATCGTCATTATTTCCAGAATTCCTCCTCATAGTTATCAGGAAGATCAAGGTCCATCACATCATCTATGGACTTTCTTTTTTTCCGGGACAACTGGCTGTCATCCACATTTATGCCGGATTCTATCAGGGTCGTATCCTTGTCACTGGAAACCACCTTTTCATAGAACTCCTGCTTAACATATGGTTCCTGGACAGCAGCCTCAGATTCCGTAAGCTCATCGTCTTCAGGAAGCTTTGGCTCTGATGACCTTGTTTCAGATGAGACGGATCCCTCTGACCAGGACTTGGTGGACCCTCCTTCCTGAAATGACCTTGAATGACTGGTTTTTAGGGACCCTGACCCGGTTCTGGTCCCGCGTTCCATGCGTATCCTCTCTGCATAGGTATCCACAACAGGAGAGGGTCTTGACATCTTTTTGTGTGTGGAGCTATAACCTATGATACATTGTTCATCCCCTGTGCGCCAGTCTATAACATAAAGATGACATTCGGATTTCTTGCATTGCGATACCCCGTCCCTGGGGCAGACTTCAGGTAACGTCATGATGATGTGCCTCAAATTAAATCATATAACTAATAATATTATAGTCCTTTGATGGCATTGGCTATCAGGGGTGCAACACTCACAGAGCTGTGGATCCTTTCAATGGTATCGGTAGAGATGATCTCCCTGGCACCGGAGTTGCAGAGCCTCATTACTGCATTTCGTGCCAGCACTGGATGCACACATGCCAGATACACTTCCCTTGCACCCTGTCCTTTAAGCAGCTTTATAGACTCGACCATTGTGCCACCCGTGGCTATCATATCATCAAGGAGCACAATATCCCTGCCCCCGACATCTACGTTCTTTGTTTTTATTGTCACGGTGTCTCCTGAAAGACGGGTCTTTTCAAGATAATCATAATCAAAACCAATTTCCTTTGCAGTCCTCTCCACAAAATCAAGGGCTCCCATATCGGGGGAGACCAGCAGAGGGTCCTTAAGGCCAAGGGACCTCAGGTGATGAGCGATAAGGTACGCGGCATCCAGGTCAAATGCATCGGCATTGAAGTAATCCAGGACACTTGGCTTATGCACATTCACTGTGAAGACCCTGTCTGCATTTATTGTCCTTGCAATAGCCCTTGCACTGACAGGCTCGCCTGATTTGAACTTTTTATCCTGCCTCGCATATCCCATGTAGGGGATGACAACATTGATGACAGGTGAATCCTCACATGCATCGACAAGCTGCAACAGTGCTACAAAATCCGAATCTGTCAATGTGCTCTGTATAATCGTTACTTCATCTACATCCTCGTCAAGTATACGTGTGTAAAGCTCACCATCCGGAAACCTGGCAAAATCACATACAACAGACTCCATATTTAATTCCCTTGCAACACGTGATGAAAGGGCCTGGGACGCGGGTCCTCCTATGATCTTCAAACGATATACCTCTTAAAACTTCATTTCCAATTATGTGAATGTACAATTATCATACATTATTTTTGGTCGCCCTTTATCTTCTCAACGACCTTTATGTTACGTATGCGGGTATGGGGATAGTTGCCTGTGTTGTCCTTTTCGACGGATTTCACCATGTCCCATACAGTAAGAAGTGCAACGGAGACACCTGTAAGAGCTTCCATCTCAACGCCGGTCCTTCCCAGCGAATGTACTTCAACGACCGCGCAAACATGATCATCTGCAATGGAAAGATCCACATCAACGGCTGTGACGGGTATCTGATGGCACATCGGTATCATTTCGGGAGTTTTCTTGACCGCCATGATCGCAGCGACCCTCGCGGTTGAAAGGACATTCCCCTTTTCGATGGAACCGGCCTTTATCATTTCCACAGTATCCCCGCCAAGAACGATCTCACCGGATGCAACGGCTTTCCTGGCGACTATGTCCTTAGCACCTATATCGACCATGAACGCCCGTTCGTCATGGATGTGTGTGAATTCCTTTTTCAACAGATCACCGTTCGATCAGTCGATCCTCAGATTCTGTCGCTGGAAGTAATCCTCAACAGTGCTATTTAGTTTTTTTTCCAGATCCCTTGCCTCATCAAGGCTCAGTTTCAATATCTCTTCATCCTCACCATGACTGATCGTTATGCGCACTCGTTTCCTTTCAATATCCACAACTATCTTGCGTTCTTCGCTTTCCATGTTCATAGCCCCTTCATCACATCAGTTATCCTTTCAATAATATCACTTGCAAGCAATCCCTGGCCTTTTTCTTCGAAAGCAAGATCCCCTGCCATCCCGTTTATAAGGCAACCGCAGCAAGCAGCATCCATGGCACCGTTGACCGCAAACAGCGCACCTACTATGCCAGCAAGCACATCGCCGGTGCCGCCAACGGTCATACCGGCATTTCCTGTCCTGTTAAGCCTCACATCCCTGCCGTCGGAAACTACATCAACACTTCCTTTGAGAAGTGTCACAGCCTGCTTCTCTCTTGAGAAAGCGCATACAATATCTTTCTTATCCTCAATGCCTTCCGGAAGCCTCTCACCTGCAAGGCGGGAGAACTCCGCTGCATGAGGAGTTATAATGAACCCTCCACTTCCTCCTGCAGGCAGGGAAAGACCATAAAGGCCATCAGCATCGATTACTGCCCTTTTACATAATGGCAGTATCTGAGCTACCGCCTTCTGGGTTTCTTGCTCCCTTCCAAGTCCGGGGCCTATGACCACTACATCGTGGGAATCAAGAAGGCTACGGATCTCTGGAACGTGTCCGGGCCCCAGATGGTCTCCCTGAAGACCTGATACTATAAAGTTGGGTGAAAAAGAAGCTACCGTTCTGGCAATGCTGTCAGGAACGGCAAGTGTCACTATGTCTGCACCGGTCCTCATGGCCGCCATGGCTGCAAACACGGGAGCTCCGGAATAGGGCCCTCCTCCGATGATAAGTATCCTGCCGGAATCGCCTTTGTGGGAAACAGGACTTCTCCTGTGCAGGTTCATCAGGTCGCCAGGCCCTACAAGGTCCTCGGCATCCCTGCAGATACCGATCCCTGTAACCTTCACATCACCTGTGAACTGTCCGGCATAGGGTAAAAGCAGTTCTTCTTTCATCCTGTGAAAAGTGAGAGTAAGATCCGCTTTAACACATTTTTCGGGTACACCGGTACCCGGATCAAGGCCTGACGGAGCATCTACCGAGATCACGAACTTCCCGGCCCTGTTGATAAGATCGATGGCCGTTGATGCTGGCTCCCTTATGGAGCCCTTTATACCTGAACCAAGTACAGCATCAACGATAATATCGGCTTCATCCCATCCAGGATATGCTTTCAGTTCAGAGGAATCCAGGATCTCTCGTATCTCACTGATCCCACTATGACCGAGCATCGAGAAATTGAGCCTGGACTCCTCGGTCCTGATCGCAGATCTGCGTCCTAAAAGAAGAACTTTTATCCTGTATCCACCCTTTGCAGCAAGATGTCGTGCGGCTACGAAGGAATCACCACCGTTATTACCTCTCCCGGCAATTATAAGTACATTCCCCGAATCCATTCTTGAGATTATCTCGCGTGCAACACCTCCACCTGCATTCTCCATAAGTTGCTGGGGGCTGACCCCCAGATATACGCAATTCATATCAATGGCTTTCATGCGGGAAAATGTAATAGCTTTCATGGTTATCTGATCCTGGTGTGCTGACCCTGTCGGTACCATGCGGATACGTGTATTGGCCGGTGTTCAGGAACTGAATTCATCCCGGCATTACCGCTTCATGTTTTATTTGCTTACATGCTGGACTATGCTAGACTATAAGAGTAAAACCAGATAAACTTTAGCCAGCATCCTTAAAGGCGTAATGAGGATATCTGACGGGCTTCAAAACCTCCTTTTTCCAGTCAGACAATGTTCCATCATAATCAGGATCGTTGTTGCCTGCAATGATACATGTTAATAGATGTAGATGTATATCTTGTGTAAATCGATCCCATAAATATTTCAGACACGGATTAACGCAGGATTAACACGGGATTAACGCAGATTTCAGCTTTTAACGGTTTTATCTTCCGGTCCTTACTATGAATCTGTGTTAATCGGTGTAGATCCGTGTCCTGAACATGGGTCTGGAAGATCGCCGGCCTGATGAAAAAGAACAGGCCTTCAAGCCTGAATTCTAATCAGAAAGTCTCGCAATAGAAGCGGGCCCGATAAAAAATAAAATAGGTCATACACTAAGACATCGGTAATGGGAACAGATCTCTTTTTAAAATATTCGAATAGTTCCCTTCCCCACCCAAATGCCTCCGGGTCATGAATGTATCCTCTCCATTTGAAAATGGGATGTGAAAAAGGGGCACCACATCTCCCGGAAAGGCTTTTTGGGCCTAAAAGCTATTAAGTTAACTATTTATTCCTTGGTAAGCATGTATTTATCAGTAGAGACAGTTTTCTTTTATCGTAATTGTTTAATATAGAACGAATTTTACACAAAGTGGAGGTAATCTTATTAATGCCATTACAAAAGAGGTCAGTGCTGCAGACAGGATCAAGATAAAACCAACATACCTCATACTTGGAAGTGGGAGTTTTGGTTTTGCATTGGCCAAAGAGCTCAGGGAACTTGACAAGGACCTGATAATCGTTGATAAGGATGCGCAGAAAGTGGAAACTTTACGTGACGAAGCCTACGAAGCAATTGTGGGTGATGTAAGTGACCCTGCACTTCTTGACAGGATAAACACGAAGAACCTTGCAGGCATACTCATCCTGAGTTCCGACCCGCAGGCAAACAAGGCGGCTCTTGAGAATATCAGGAAGAAGGTCCCACGGGATGTATACTGTGTTGCAAGGGCTCCTGATGTGATCAATATGCAGGAAATGGAGGCCATGGGTGCAGACCTTGTCATCATGCCACCGAAAATGGTTGCCAAATCCCTTTCAAGGTCTCTTGAACGTGCGGAAGGGCTCCGGCGCGGTAATAAGCTGACACAATGGTTCGAAGGCATAAGAGGCAAGCAACTTGCCATCGTGGTCCACAACAATCCTGACCCTGATGCCATTGCCGGTGCACTGGGCCTTAAGACGATCTCCCATTCCTATGATGTGGCAGCGGACATAATATACCATGGAGAGATAGGACACCAGGAAAATAAGGCCTTTGTGAACCTGCTGGACATCGATCTTTACAGGACAGAGGATATTGATCTCGCTGACTATGATAAAATTGCACTTGTCGACTGTTCGGCCCCGGGAGCTAACAATCCCCTGCCCCCAAATACCAGCATAGGGGTCATAATCGACCACCATCCGATCACCGATACTGAGATCGATGCAGAGTTCATTGACATACGTCCGAACGTAGGCGCATCCTCGACGATAGTCACCAAATACCTGCAGGAACTCAATGTGGATATTGACAGCAAGCTTGCAACAGCCCTCTTATACGGCATCAGGACAGATACCATGGACTTTAAGCGCAACACCGACTCGGCCGACCTCTCGGCCGCATCATACCTTTATCCCTTATCAGACCATGATATACTGGACCAGCTCGAACGTCCTTCAATGTCCATCGAAACACTGGACGTACTTGGAGAGGCCATCAATAACCGGCAGGTCACAGGAAGCTACCTGATCTCAAACGTTGGGAGCATCCGTGACAGGGATACATTGCCCCAGGCTGCCGACTATCTGCTGAACCTCGAAGGCATTTCAACTACACTGGTTTTCGGAGTGAGCGAGGACAAGGTATTCATCTCCGGAAGAAGTAATGACATCCGTGTGAACCTGGGAGATGTCATGAAACGTGCTTTCGGAGAGGATGCAGGTGGGGGGCATGCCAATGCGGCGGCAGCACAGATAGAACTGGGCCTTTTCAGCGCTGCAAAGGACCGGCAGACCCTCCTGAGACTGGTGAACGAGGCTGTGGTCAAGCGCTTCCTTGGAGCTGTCGGTGTGGAAGAGAACAATGAATGAACTCTTCCAACCATCCTTTTTTAGATTCCGGCCAGATTTCAGACCAGACCCCTGAGGCATTACAGCCGGATATATATGATATATTATATAGATTATATAGAATATAAAATAATGCACATATTGTTCTGGATACATGGTTGTGTTCGAAGGTCTGCGAAACATAGTGTTTTACAACTCATTGTTAAAGCCTGTTAAAGCCGGCCACCGGGAAAGACCTGAGAACCATTACATCGTTAAACAGCGACGACGATCTTAAAAAAATCATCTGATATCTGATGCATGATAACATGCATACACCATGCTGCTGCATTCTTTTTGTCCAGTAAGGGACATGGCTGCAAAATCAAGACCATCAGAAATCGTCGTACAGCTTATGAATGAGTAAATACGGGCAAATGAAAATAAAACGGGGATTTCATACATTTCATATGGATTCACAAGGAGCATGCCGGAAAGCTGACATAACTGCCAGGGCCAACCGGACAACAACTGCAAAGAGTATGCGATCTTATGAAAGACACGGCCCATGGAACATAATGAGAACACATGTATGAACAGGATGCAGCTGAAAACAGGACTGAACGGCAATAAAAAACCGGGGACATTGGCGTGTATTACCCATTCACACATGAGATACGGTCGCCATACGGCAGCTTTTAGTTAACAGGCCTTAGAGCCCATTTCACTACATATTCTTTTTTACAGGGAAGCCTGTGCCCTGAAAAGAACGGACAACAAATGATCCAGGCCCCGTTGGTAAAAAAAGATGAAAAGTATTTTCATAATGGATGATCGGCACATATACTTGAAAAACAGACAAATGAAAGCCATCACCCATCATAGGGGGCTTCTGAAGCAACTGAAATCCAATGTATTTCATCACTCCTTTTTTGCCTTTTCTGCGACCCTTCCTATCCAAATGGTCGCTATGATCGCAACAAGGGTTACAAACAGTGCATAAGCCCAGATTCCCCAGGAAGCAAGGAAATAGAGGGCTCCTCCTTCCATAAATAGCGATTTTATGGCATCGTTCCATGCCAGGGCAGCTACCAATCCAAATGCTGCAGTTATAAGGGCAGCCAATTTCTCAATTACTTCTTGGTTCAATAAAAATTCTCCTGTTGATTTAAACAATATTTTTTTTGCTTCCAATAGATTTAAATCTATCTGGTGCCTGACAGTGTTCTCCCCCTATGGATGGACATTTACTGGTTTTCGTCCGTAATTCTCATTTTTGTGTCAGTATAGTTCAATAAGCTGTTTTTGATGGGGTTTTCCTCTCCCGGGGAAAAAGGATTTCTACAGAGCCGTCTTTAAAACATAGATTTTTTAAAACATATAATGGAACATTTTGGTCAACAACAGCAATCTGCGAATCATGAGCATTCGCCTCAAAAAATAGTTAGTAAAATAGGGTGTCAATTGCCGGAAATCCGGCAATAAGTCCTTATACCAATCCCACTTAGGAGAAGGAAGATGGGTTCAGGATTCAAAGAACTCCTCATACGGGGCCTCAGGGAAGAACTTGAGGCTGCAGAAAGAATAAGTATTGAGGAAATTGCATCAAAGATACGAACAATAGGTTTTTCATGCAGGATGTGTGGCAAATGCTGCAGGAAAGATCATGGGGACAACACAGTAATAGTCTACCCTGAAGAAGCCGGGAGGATATGCACCCACACGGGACTTGAATATTTGCATGTCGTATCGCCCCTGACAGATGGATCTGAAAGTATTCATGGCAACAGCTATCCTGAAGCGAACAGGAACTTGATCGACACAGACGGGAACATCCATACATTCGGCTGGAAACTCTGTCAGAAAAAGAACGGGGATTGCATCTTCATCCAGGAAAGAGGGTCAGGTAATCTCTGCGGCATCTATGAAGCAAGACCCATGCTTTGCAGCACCTATCCCTTTTACATGGAAGACGGAGAGTTGAAAACTTCCGAATGTGAAGGACTCAGCGGGCACATATCCTGGGAGGGCAGCCTGGAGCTTGCAGAAAAAGTGCTCTCCAGATATATTGCAGAAACAGAGGAAACCATCCTGCTCTATGAAAGATACGAAGGGTTCGAAGCGGGAGATGAAAATCATAATAAGATCCCGGACAATATACGGGAAGGTCTTATTAACTATATAGTACATGACAGCAAAGGAAGTCACAGGACTGAACTGAGAAAAGGCAGATCATCGATCGATTTATAATATCAAATTTGTAAAGTGATTACCATGTCCATCAATACTGAGCAAGCAATGACAATCTCCGAGAAGATATTTTCAAAGGCTTCCGGAAAAAAGGTGAAAGCCGGGGAATTCGTAATGGCCAATATAGACAGGGCTATGACCCATGATATCACAGGACCCCTTGCAGTGGAAGGTTTCTATGAGATCACAAGGGACAAGGAAGAGAAAAAAGTATGGGACCCAAGCAAGATCGTTATCATTTTCGATCACCAGGTCCCGGCCGATTCCCTCAATGCCGCCGCCAACCACATCATGCTCAGGAAATTCGCAAAGGAGCAGGACATAATCAACTATGACGTATATGAAGGCATCTGCCACCAGGTAATGCCTGAGAAGGGGCACGTTAAGCCAGGGGACCTTGTGGTGGGTTCCGATTCACACACATGCGCCTACGGTGCACTCGGCGCATTCTCGACAGGTATCGGCTCAACCGACATGGCTGCAGTATTTGCGTCCGGCAAGCTCTGGTTCAGGGTCCCTGAGACCATCAGGTTCGAAGTTGAAGGAAAGCTCCCGAAGCACGTCTACTCAAAGGACGTTATTCTCCACCTCATAGGAGACGTAGGTGCAGAAGGTGCAAGATACAAGGCAGCAGAATATGCAGGCCCGACCATCAGGTCAATGCCGATGTCCGAACGCATGACCATTTCCAACATGGCCATCGAAATGGGAGCAAAGGCAGGTATCATCGAGGCAGATGAGATAACAGAGAAGTACCTGAAAGAGCGCATTCCCGATTATGAGTTCGACCCTCAGTGGAGATCAGATGAGGGTGCAGAATGCGAACTTCGTGAATACGATGTCAGCAACCTTGAGCCACAGGTCGCATGCCCTCACAATGTGGATAACGTCAGGCCTGTAACAGAGGTAGAGGGTACAAAGGTCGACCAGATCTTCATAGGTTCCTGCACCAACGGAAGGTTCGAGGATATCGAGATAGTTGCAAAGATGATGGGTGATGAGCCTGTTGCAGAAGGCGTGAGGCTTCTCATAATACCTGCATCAAGGACAGAGTACATGAAAGCCCTGAAGGCCGGTTACATCGAGCAGTTCATGGAAGCAGGAGCAATAGTCGAATCACCCTGCTGCGGGCCTTGCATGGGCGGATCGTTCGGACTGCTCGGTGATGGTGAGGTAGGACTTGCAACATCCAACCGCAACTTCAGGGGGAGAGAAGGAAGTCCGCAATCCTTTGTGTATCTGAGCTCACCTGCAACTGCAGCTGCTTCAGCCCTCACGGGAGAGATCACAGACCCACGGAAAATATGAGCTTTTATTCTCCAGCTTTCTTTTATCTGCAGACAAAAAAAATTATGTGATAAGATCAATAGATACTTTTGGACGTTGGATTACCAGCACATCCCCTTCATATTACGCAGGATCACCGCCAGCGTCACCATACTTTTTTTCAGATCCCTCATTTCAGCCTCACAGATAGGCATAAATGAGATATGCCCCTATTTCCCGCAGGAGACAGACCATGCAAGATACCGACCTTTCGATCTTCAATGAGATCTATGACGTCATACTTGAACGCAAGAATAACCCCGTTGAGAATTCCTATGTGTGCTCTCTTCTAAACCACAGGAAAGGTATTAACAAGATACTCGAAAAGGTAGGAGAGGAATCGATCGAGACAATCCTTGCAGTGAAGGGAGATAAAAAAGAAGAAATGATATCCGAGTCCTCGGACCTGCTTTTCCACCTGCTGGTAATGTTTGCGGCAAAAGGTATAACTCCAGGTGAAATAGCAGAAGAGCTTAAAAAGCGCAGAAGATAAGAAAAGGCCGTTCAGGATATCAGGCAACGGTCAGTTCGTGGAAGATATCCTTCTTGGAGAGAATACCCTTTGGCACCCCCTCAAAGGCAACAAGCAAAAAGCCAATATTATGCTTATCGAAGACCTTTACAGCATCATACAGTGAAGTTTCCGCATCCACTGTGATCAACTCCTTTGTCATGATGTCCTTGACCTTTGCGGTCATCTTGCCACTTGCCACTGCATCCCCTATATCGGTGAAGGTCACTATGCCGATGAGCTCGTCATTGTCCTTTACAGGTGCGCCGTGTATACCATTATCTACAAGAATCCTTGCGGTTTCCTGGATGGATGCATTCGCGCTGACAGAGATGAGGTCCATGCGTGCATAATTCTTCACAGGTTTTTTTGGGAGTGAGATCATCTCGTTGATCGAGAACACCAGGGTGTTATGGGTATCGTCACGTCCCACCACTTCACCACGGACAACCAGCTTATTGACAGGGGTAGGACCCATCTGGAGCCTGTCCCCCTGCTCGAAACTCTTTATATTACCAAGTACTTTGATAATACCATGACACAGGTCTGGATGCCTGACCGTGGTGAAACTTATCTCTGATACTGTTGCACCTTCCACGATCTCGTCATTACGGAATATAGGCACCAGTGCCTCATGCTCCATTGCCGTTATGCTTAGAGCCTCATAGGCCTCGCCTGTAGCTTTATAACCGCCCTTTGGACCGGGAACTCCTTCGACAAGCCCGAGGACCTTAAGAGATTGCATCTGGTTTCGAACTGTACCTGGATTGCGGTTAATAAGTTCAGCGATCTCCTCGCCTTTTATTGCACGGTCCTTTTCTCTCTGAAGATTGATCAATGCTATGAGAATATCTTTCTGGATAGGAGCCAGCTCCATCAAATCACCGTTCCCTGAAACAATTATACAATGCTCAACAGAGATATATATATTTGTAGTATTTCAACTAGACGACAATTAAAAAAATATAGTCCATGATGCAAGGAACACAAATTTATATCTTCAGGTGATTGAGCCCGGCAGGTAAAGAAAATATGATATTTGAAAAGATCCATACTGTCCCGACATCTGATGAATTGCTGGACAAGGCATTCAGAAGAGCAAGCCGTGCAATGTCCGGGAAGAAGGTCACAGGCAGGGAAACGCTGCTCAGGGCAAATGAGTCCATGGTACTGACCTCTGCTAACATACTTACGGATAATCTGGCAAACATTGTCAGGCGTTTTCCCACGTTTGAGGACCTGCCACCCTTTTATTATGAGATGACAGACATACTGGTGGGTGTTGACGAATTAAGGAAATCGCTTGCTAAAATAGACTGGGCGAGCGCTAAGATACATGAGATCGCCAGGGACTACGTCGGCAAGATGCGCCGTTCAAATGATCCCATGTCCCTAAGGAAGCAATGCTTCGGACGTCTTGGTTCCATTATGGGTTCTATTGACAGGGACCTGAAGCTCCTCAACGAAGCCCGCAACAAGCTCAGAAAACTGCCTGACGTCCACAACGAGCCCACCATCGTCGTTGCGGGCTACCCGAATACAGGTAAGTCCAGTTTCGTTTCCATGGCAACGGGGGCAAGGCCAGAGATAGCATCCTATCCCTTCACTACAAAAGGTGTGTCCATCGGACACTTCATGGTAGGAAATGAAAGATATCAGGTAATGGATACACCAGGACTTCTCGACAGGCCGATGTCGGAGAGGAATGAGATAGAACTGCAGGCCATCACTGCATTAAAACACCTGAATGCCGTGGTGCTTTTCATCATAGATGCATCTGAGACCTGCGGCTATGGGATACATGAGCAGCTGAACATGCTTGGTGAGGTCAGAGAACAGTTCCCGCTACCGTTGCTCGTTGTTGCTAACAAATCCGATCTTCCCCGGTTCAGAAAGCCGGACATCGCAGACATGCAGATGTCCACAGCAACCGGAGAAGGGGTAGAGGAAGTTCTGCAAAAGCTGGTCATAATGGTAGAGAAAAGTAAGGAATAGAGGTTCCGGGCCTCTGTATACTTGTTCGTATATCCTTGCTTTCAAAGGATGTCTTCCATAATTTGCAGAGCCCTTTTTATGTTTTCCCGGGATGTTGCATATGAAAAGCGAACATAACCTTCACCGCGGTCCCCGAAAGCCGTTCCCGGAACAACTATCACACCATTGGAGATCAATGTACCTGCAAACTCTGCCGAGTCCCGGACCCTGGGGAATGCATAGAATGCACCTTTCGGAAGATCGCATTCCAGACCAAGCGAATTCAGACCTTTGACAAGGATATCCCTGCGCTGCCTGAATTCATCACGCATCCGGATGACCGGTTCCATTGGTCCGTTAAGAGCTGCAACAGCTGCCTTCTGAGCAATGGAATTGGCACAGGCCTGGACATACTGGTGGACCTTTATCATCTGCTCGGTGTACTCACTCCTGGCAGCAACATAACCAAGCCTCCAGCCGGTCATGGAATAGGTTTTGGACAGGGCATTTACAGTTATCACATTATCCGAATAAGAGGCCGGACTGACATGCTCCCCTTCGTAGATGAAATGTTCGTATACTTCATCAGAGATCAGCGCGATATTGTGGTCATCGGCAATCTCTGCAAATGCCTTCATGTCACTTTTGCTCTGGACAGCACCAGTGGGATTTGCAGGGGAATTGAGTATGAATGCCTTTGTTTTCGGGGTGATCCTTTCCACAACATCCTCGGGCCTGATGCTAAGGTCATCTGCCAGGGGAATTGATGACACTTTCCCTCCCATAATACCTGCAAGTGCATTGTAGGAAACAAAACACGGATTTGCAACCATTACCTCATCACCGGGACCTGCAAGCGATGCTATGGCTATTTCCAGTGCCTCCGATGCACCTGATGTGACAATGACCTCGTCCGGAGAAACACTGAAATTGTTCTCCCTCTTGAACTTTGAACTGACAGCCTCACGAAGTTCCTGGATACCTGCCCCATAGGTATAGGCTGTAAATCCCTCGTTAATGGCATCGATCGCAGCCTGCTTAATGTGTTCAGGAGTTTCAAAATCAGGCTGCCCCAGACCAAGATTGATCGCATCCGATCCTGCAGCCTCAAACATCTTTCGGATACCGGAGATCTCTATATCAAGAACCCTTTGTGCAAATTTCGGACCTGTCATCGTTTCTCACCCTTACTCAATATTAGTATGTCTGGACTTCAGATCAGCCTCAGAAGCACCTGTGATAAAGATGAGTTCCGCGATCACGGCATCAAGGAATACACTGGCTGAAGTCTCAAAAGAAGTGCCCAGCGGGGTCAGATAAGTGTATTCACCACGCATGTGGCGTTCCAGGTATCCGCCAACGTCTTCCTTGGTCCTTCCCGGCAGTTCGACGACAACATCCGAAAGGTTTCCGAGTTTAGAGTCCCTATTAGACGTTATTGCTATCAGTGTGGCACCAATATCCTTTGCAACCTTTCCAAGATCTGCAACAGAACGTGTCTGTCCGGAGCCGGATATGGCTATCACAACATCTTCATCGCTCACAGCAGGGGTCGTTGTCTCGCCTACAACATGTGAAGAAAGACCGAGGTGCATAAGTCTCATGGCAAAAGCCCTGCCTACAAGACCTGACCTTCCTGCTCCCAGTACAAAAATGCGCCTTGCATTAAGAAGCTCTGTCAGCATCTCCTTTATCGAATCATTGTCTATCTCACTTGCTAACTTTTCAAGATGCGCTGCCATAAGCAGAACAGAGGATTTAAAATGCTCACATTCGCTCATATCTATGTCTTTCATGATCTGATAGCCTCACAAAGGTAAAAATTGAATAAGATCATTCATAATGCTTATCCTTTACATCTTCTTTATAATTGATGCTCTTGATCTTCCAGCCCTCGATACTGCTGAGTTCTTCGTGCAGACGCATGATATCAGAGTCATCGCCGGTCCAGTAGCAATCCACAACTGTGTTCTCATTCTCAAGTTCTCTGATCACTGCACCTGCAAGGGTATGAAGGGCTTTCTTGCTGGAGAAAGGAACATTGAATGTGGTCCTGTAACCCTCACTGGACCTTGCATAGGACACCAGTACATAACCATTGCTCTCAAATTCCGTGATCTCGTCAAAATCACAGACCATCTCCAGTTCATGAACTGCGGCCTGATCTATCCTGGCAATACCAAGGAAAATCTGGCCGATGACCACACCAGGGACCTGGCGCCCGAACCAGATGGATATTTTGCCGTATGTACATACCACATTCACGTCATCCCGCCCCATCTCAAAGGATGAAAGTGAGAGGTGGGGAGAGATCAGACCTTCTTTGTTTTCTTTCGTCCTCATTAAGTTTCACGCAATTACTTGTAGTTGGAGATGAGAGCACTTATCATGTTACGGTCCTTCTTCAGGGTCTTTAACTGGTCTGCAGGTCCTATGACCGTAAGTCTCGACTTGGTGATATTCCTTTTCAATATCTTGCCCAAAAAAGAAGTATCGACCTCAGAAGGGTAACTTTCCATCTCAATGCCTGAAAAACCGTCAGGCTCGATCAGTGTCATCGTCATCTCGATAAGGCTGGCCTCTTCCTCGGGGCTCAGGCCCTTCTCAAGAACCAGTATCTTTCCCTCTTTGACCTCATCAATGATGAACCTTACCTTCTCAACCGGGGTCATCTCATTGAGCCTGCGTTCTGAGATCAGATCCATCTGGAAACCCTGCATCATGATCACCCGAACCTCTTTGCGATCTCTTCATAGAAAGTGTCTATATTCTTTCCTTCAAGAGCTGATATCGCAACCATGGGATGTTGAGGGAATGCGTCCCTTATGGTCGATGGGGAGGATTCGGGCAGGTCCACCTTGTTGGCGACTATCAGCAGAGGGAGACTGCGGGCTTCCATATTTCCGATCACCGTCACATTGACCTGGGTGAACGGGTCTTCGGTGGCATCCATCACAAGGATCACGCCATCAAGGTTATCGAGCCACTTCACAGCTTCTATGACACCTTCTGTAGCTTCTTTTGCACGCCTTTTTGACTCAGTTTCGTCCATGCCCTGCTCCATGAACTCATGGAAATCGATCTTTGTGGCAAGTCCCGGGGTATCTATGATATCGAGGGTCAGGGAATTGCTGTTTGTCTTGATGGTCACGCCTTCCCTTCGCCTTGCCCTTCGTGTCTCATGTGGAATGTGTGAAACAGAACCCATGGCATCACCCGTCCAGTCCCTGAGAATCCTGTTAGCCAGGGTTGTCTTCCCGGCATTTGGCGGACCATAGATTCCAATACGTGCATTCTGTTTTTTGAACAGTTTGTTGAAGAGGTCTGAAAAATTCTTTTTAAACCTTTTTATTACGCCCATTCATTCCCTCCGTGCGTCGGATATTAGGATTTTTGAACCTTGTTCCTAGTATAAACAACCATTGGCATATATTTCTTATTATATATGTCTGTATCAATAATAGAATCTCAGGCAGGACTGGATCTTACCTGCTTATCTGCCGATCTGATAGATATGCCCCGTCATTTTTGTCTTGTCATTGAAGAATTTATTGCAATTTCGGCCACGTTTGCACCATAATCCCCGGTCCTGTCAATACTGTCAATGACCGTTCCCATAGCAACTGCAGCTTTACTTGACTCGATCTTCAAACTGGCCTCGTTGAGTTTTGCAATAAGAGGGGACATCTTTTCAACCCTTTCAATAACCTGGTTGGCAAGATCAACATCGAAATTGTACAGGGAATCAATGGCATCTTCAACGATCCTGCGGGAAAAATCACTTGTCTTTTCCACCATGGACATTATGTCTTCCGGGATAGGGTCTTTCAGGGAGAACGTGACCCTGGCTATTTTGCGTGCGTGGTCTGCGATACGCTCAATGGGACCTGCAGCCATCCTGAAATCATGATACTCGTCAATGGATGTGTCGGCAGCATCCGGTAATTTGGCCCCCCTCAGCACAGACCTGTACTGCTTGGCGATCAGGAGGAACAGACGGTCAACATCGTCATCCCTGTGATCGATATCCAGTGCAAGGTCATAGTCCAGTGTCCTGATAGCCCTTATTGCATCCATGTGCATGGAATTTGAGATCAGGAACATACGACGGACACTCTTCTTGATGGATATCTCGTCCGGATTGAGAAGGTCCTGGATGACAACCTTTTTTGCAGTCTCCTCGATGATCTCCGGCCCGATCAGCTTGTAGCACATTTCCCGGATAATATTCTTCTGGTCTGCAAGTATACGTTCAGCCCTTATCTCGATTATATCGGAACCCACAAGATACGCTGCAATGATATCCCTTTTAAGCACATCGTCCATTTTTCCTGTAACATCGATATTACATCTCTTGATAGGCGGGGAGTCATGAATGGGGTCTATAATAAGCTTGCCGTCAGGCTGAGGATACAAAGTTACCCTGCTGCCTGTTTTTATTCCGACTTTGTCCGCCCAGGGTTTTGGAAGAGAAATTATATATGTAGAACCACCTGTCTGCTGAACCTTTCTAGTTTCTATTGTAATCCCTCTGTAATAATCGTTATTTTGACGAATATATAGAACGTCTTGTACTATATATAGGTGTTCTTTTAGGAGGGGGACCAATATATAATAAAAGAGATTATTATATTCCATGTACAATATAAAATTCAGCCCAAAGGACATTTTCCTTTTGCGAAAGATATTACCCCTTGTATGTCTCAGCATTCCCTGGGAATTCTATTTCTACACCAGAGAATACTCTAATGGATGGGGTATCAAGTTCTCTGTCCTCTATACTAATTTTGACAGTCTTTACGGAACGATATTCGTGAACCTCATGAAACAGATGACATTGCTTTCCTATGGAGGGTTCCTTGCATCAGTAAGAACTATCACCTGGTTTGTAGCAGCTTTGATCTGCATACTGCTTGCATTGTACGAGCTCTTCCGCGAGAACACAGAAATAGAACTGAGCATCAGAACAAGCGGAACAGTGCTTCTTGCATGTGCCTTCCTGACACTGGTCAGTTCGGTAGCGGTATGGAACTACCATTTCAGGACATTGCCCGTGGCACCCATTTTCTTTGCATGCAGCGGATATCTGCTCCTTTATGCAGAAAGGTGGGGATATTCAGAAGGGTTGCCAGAAGATGCAAAGAGCGAGGATTCCTAACAAGGAATCCTGTAATACCCTGAACCAATCCTGACACCGATACCGGCGTTCATCGTGTGGTCTGACGACAGAATAAGCAGTGCAATGGATTTCCATGCCAGAAAGATATCAATGGTATTATCGGGATTTAGAGACGCATCAAAGACAGCTTCTATCTTTACCAAGAGCCTTTCTGCAAAACTGAGAATGCATTTTTCATCAAAAGAAGATGCTGATGCAAGCACAATACTCAAAGTTAAATGGATGTCCTGCTGGGATATATCCGTAACACTACCAACATCACAAAAATGCATTGTGAGGCCTTTCGAATCCGTCCAATAACAGGATCCTTGATTCCCTTTCAAGTAAACAAAATCATGATCCAAAGAGTTTTTGTCAAGATCCAACTCGATTTTGGGATTTGATCGTTTTTCATGAAGGAAATCCTTTTTTGGAGGGAAGAAATTAATTTTGTCCAGAGTGGTATGAAAGAAAACCATTTTACACATGCACCCAATATATGGAGATTGACGACGTTTTTAACATTGATAATTCCCAACTAATGTCTACTGACAATTATTCATTGAACTTTAGACTATATATATTAATCTTGAACTAACATTAGTTTAGTAATATAATATAGTTGGAAAATATAATATACAAGTCCCAAAATCATTTATACCCCTAGCTGTATAGTCAGATATAAGCAGAACATGCGAATAAACGGAAATTAAAAAACGTAATCATAGACTGCCTCGTAAGAATATTCAGGCTTTTTTTTGTTGGCGGGGATAGTTGTAGCTATGGAATAATAGTTGTTTAATGGAATAATATTATATTGAGTAAATAATATTATGTCGTGTTGCGCCATTTGGTAGTATGAGTTCAAATGGCCTAATCAACCTACCTGGATTCTCACTCAAGAAATATGAGCTGAATCACACATTCTTCAACGCCAGACTGATAGCCACACTTCATCTTTTGAAGAGTTCCCTGCTTGTTTCGATCTCAGGTGCTTTTAGAATATACATTGCTTATCTGCTTATACAAACACAATGCATCACTTCGAATTGTATTGCAGGAGCATTAATCATATACGCAGTTTATACCCTGGACAGGGCAATGGATGCCGAGGAGGATGCCGTCAACAGAGCAGAACTAAAGGGAGCATCTAATAAAATGGCTCTTTTAATATCGTTGATATGCTTTATTATAGGAGCTTTCATCCTTACTACAAACGGACTGATGATCATTGCTTTTCTCCCCCTTGTCACAGGTTATCTTTACACCAAAGGACTAACACTTGGAAAATTCAAACTAAGACTTAAGGGTAGCATGGGAATCAAGAACACAGTTGTCGGGCTTACATGGGGAGCATTCATTGCATGGATTGCAGGTGCATCTGCCGCGAATATGCTGCCAACTCTATTGGTGTTCCTTTTCTTTGGAACCAAGCTTTTCGTCAATTCTGCCATCTATGATTTCAGGGATGTTAAAGGTGACTTCATGGCAGGCATAAGAACATTACCGGTGAGCCTGGGTGAAAAGAGAACGAGAATACTCCTCCTGTGTATGCATCTCATTTCACATTCCACACTTTTGTTCTTCCTCTTGAAGGGAACTATTGGATTTGAACCTGTCATACTGTTCTATAGTCTGCTCGCAGGTATTGTGACCATCAGGAACTTTACCCGGCCAGTGGAAGTAGAAAGCAAGGACAGACAAAAAAAACGACTCTTTCTTGTGGACGGTGAATCAAGCTCTATAATTGGACTCCGAGCAATTTCCGGTTTTGTGCTTTAGATTATATCAAATGGAAATGACACAGCGGGATTGTTCCTTGTAATAGTTGAAAAGGTCATTTCCCCATTTAATCGCCGAAGCATCATAACCGACAAGATCATGACGGGGGTCATATGAACCATTTGAAAAGAAGAGAGACATAGAAAAGAATTGATCGGTTACCACAAAGGCAACACTCACATCCTCGATGACGTAAAGTTCAGAATCAGGGGATGAAAGGAAGGTTTCTATTTTTTCCCTGTGCTCTGCTACGACCTTGGTAAAAACATTCTCTGTCAGTATAAGGGAAGTGGGTATATGGTTGCTTACAAGCCCCACAAAAAAATCAGGATAGCTTGGAATAAAGATAGATGAAACGCCTTTTAACATATTGGACCTGTCAATGTTCTCCAGGAAGACCTTGTGCGATTCATAGATGTTCTCGATACTATCTGCAACTACCTCACATCCAATAAGCTCTGACAGGTTTTCAAGTGAGGTCTCAGGAATATCATCTAGCATGTGCTCCTTCCAGAAAGTCTCATTCTTCTCTATGGAGCTCAACATATCCAAAAATGGTCTGTAGTGCTTCAGTATGGCTCTGCCTATCGGTGTGATGGAATAGATCTTGTCATCCTTGAAGATCAGATTTGAATTCTCCATTTCTTTGAGCCTTGGGAATATCTCAGGTGATGACACATTGAAATGGTCCTTTATCTCAGAGAGATTACGTGGTTTTTCCGCAAGCAAAAAAAGGATATCCTTACGCTTTTCGGAAAAAGTCAGTATGCTTAGCAATCCTTTTGATTTCACTGTAATCACATCATATTACCGACAATTATTAATCGGGCTGGCAAAGCCTGTTACTGTAGAATAACGGAAGTTCCTATTATTTATATATGTTACCAACTGAAAAAACCTGGCATGTGCCTTTAATAGATTTTAAGTGTCTTTTATGGGCTTATTTTCATAGTAAGCACCCAATCCTGCCAGTCTCCACAATAAATGAAGGAAATGTTCCCATAGCAGGGAACAGAGCATTCAATGCAGGAAGTGTCTCATTCCGGTGAAAACCATGGAGACACCAAGCCTGTTGGCCGTGGCTATGACCTCTTCATCCCTGATAGAGCCGCCGGGTGAAAGTACATACCTGATACCATTCTCAGCTGCATGGACTATACTGTCATTAAAGGGGAAGAAAGCATCAGAGGCCATCACACACTTTGACAGGACGTCCCTGCAATATTCATCAAATGACATGTCCGGCTTTTCGCGCTCATAGATAACTGCAAGATTCTCCCTGGCCTTGGTGGCTGCAAGCTTTCTGATGGAATCAACCCTGTTGGGCTGGCCGGCTCCCATGGAAAGCATCATGTAGCAACCGTCAGAATATTCAAATGCAAGGGTAACTGCATTGGATCTCACACATTTGCATGCATGAAGGCAGAACTCTGAAAGGGAGCGAAGTTCCTCCGGGAAGGGCATTTCAGTCACACAATCCCATTTCTCATATATACCTGCGTTGCGGGCCTGTTTGAGCATCCCACCAAGGACATATTTATAAGTATACTTTACCCCGAACTCCTCATTCAGGCCAGGCAGTTCAAGAAGTCTCAGGTTAGCACTCTTGTTCCTGAGATATTCAAGAGCATCATGTTCAAAACCCGGTGCAAGGATGATCTCAATGAATTTGCCGTTGAGAAACTGTGCTGACTTAAGGTCAAAGACAGTGTTCGAACAGATTATACTCCCATAAGCTGATATGGGGTCACCGTCCCATGCAGACCCCAGAGCCTGAAGAAGCGTATTCCCGGTGGCAAGTCCACAGGGATTGTTGTGTTTTACAATAACGACCGCAGGTTTTTCATGATCCAGTTCTTTTACGGTCTGCAGAGCATTATCAGCATCTATATAGTTGTTATAGGAAAGTTCCTTTCCATGCAGCTGCCTGGCATTTGCGAGGCTCGGTCCCGAAACACCCACCTCTTTGTAGAATTTAGCATCCTGGTGCCAGTTCTCTCCATATCGCAGAGTAACGCCATCATTGAAACTCATGCGCAGGACCTCCTCATTAAGCATTGCCTTGCTGAGATAGGTGTCGATGTTAGCGTCATAATCGGCAGTATGCCTGAAAGCCTTGACAGCCAGCCATTCCCTGGTCTTCCGGGATACAATGCCACTGGAACGCAATTCCTTAAGCAGGGGTCCATAATCCACCGGGTCGCAGACAACTGTCACGAAGCGGTAGTTCTTTGCAGCCGACCGCAGCATGGCCGGCCCGCCGATATCGATGTTCTCAATGATTTCATCCAGTAGGACGCCTTCTTTTGATACCGTTACTTCAAAGGGATAAAGGTTCACGGCAACAAGGTCGATGAGTTCCACATTCACCTTTTCAGCCTCTCCCATGTGGTCGTGGTCATCACGGACGCAGAGAATGCCACCGTGTATTATCGGGTGAAGGGTCTTTACCCTGCCGCCCATCATTTCGGGAAAACCGGTAACTTCTGCTACATCTGTTACTTCTACACCGGCTTCACGAAGGATACGAGCAGTGCCGCCGGTAGATATGATCTGTATGTCAAGTTTTTCAAGTCCACGAGCGAAATCCACAATGCCGGTCTTATCAGAAACGCTGAGCAGTGCTCTTTTTACCAAAAAATCACCGAGTTAGATTGGCAACGATCAGGTATAAGGCTTCTGGTTGCATGGCAGTAGAAACAAAAAACAGGTGAGGGGGGACCAGAAAAAAGATTTTCCAGGTGCCTGCCTCAGGATTTGAACCTGATCACCGGACATACCTCGATACATTTCCCACAATGCGTGCAACCCTTACCGATCACAGCGATCCCTTTTTCCAGCCTTATAAAACCATCCGGGCATTTACCGATACATACACCGCAACCGCTGCAAAGCATCGCCCTGCGGACCGAGAACCCGACCTTGCGCATAAGCGACCTTGCCTTTTTATCAGTATCACTGCGGGCTGTAACCGTTCCTGAAGCAAAGACCTGGGCACGGTCCTCACCACGGATCAGGGAAACCACACCTTCCATATACGCAGCCCTGCCCACAGGCTCAAGCATTCCCGTGCTTTCCAGCCTCTCCAGGTCAATGGCACTATCAAAGGCACCTTCTGCAGAGATCCCTCCCTGTCTACATGGACGGTAACCTGATGTGACACTGAAGTTCAGTTTTCCGGGATCACTGCTTTTTGGAACAAGGCCTATTCCTTTCCTCTTAGCTATCTCCTGCAACTGGGGAGGAAGCTTTTTCCAGCGCCAGAAACCATGCCTGACCCATTCCCCGGACAGGCCCATGCGCTCTGCATAGGACAGCAGGTATTCACTGAACCTCTTTTCCATTTCCGGGTGCGTCTCCTTTAGCCTTACCAGGTCGGCCACAGAGCATGAAGGGCAGAGCCAGCAGCCTATCCGGTCAAAGCCGTTCTCATACATAGGATTATAGGGGAGCCTGTTCATGAATATGTACAACCATACATGCATGGCCGTCCAGTTCTGTATAGGCGCTGCAGCAACCTGGTTACCCACCCAGGGATTCTTCCACACACTCTCACTTTTGGAACGCGTATCGGATTCGTATTTTCTCTGGCCTATGAACGTAAGGCATCCGTTCTCATAATTATCATTGATGAGCTGTGTGATGGGGCCCAGTTTGCACACCTTGCAACACCAGCGGACCTCAACGCTTGGAGGTCCGAAATTGTCGATCGAATCCCAGAACGCCTCTCCTGAGCTGATGGACCGCAAAGGCCTGTTATAATCGCTGGCTACATCAATTACGTTCTGCACGGTTTCAGGGAACTCGATACCAGTATCTGCGAACAGGAGCTCGTAGTCGTCGAGGCACTCGCTTACAAGATGCAGCACAACAAGGCTGTCCTTACCCCCGGAATATGATACGGTCACAGGACGGTCGATGGAGGAAGCAACGTTTTTTATGAACCTGTGGGAGCGTTCCACAAGGTCCTCAAGATAATTCCTGTTAGCCTCCACCGCGTCATCCCATGTCTGGCCGCCTTCCGGAACAGTGATCTGTGCCGGGCTTTCCTTAAATCTCACCTTTACTCCGACCCCCTTGCCCCTTTCAAGCATACGGGAGCCGATCATACGGGCACGGCCTGTTGCAAGCACCTTGCCCTCGTGATCCAGGACCACAACCTCATTGCTTTCCGTTATCTGCGGATCGGCATCAGCTATCCCCGGAGCCAGCACGCTTGCACCACCCAGAATGAACTTCTCAGCGCCCTCATCGATAAGCACCCAGTTATTCAGGGAAGACCTGTCACTGCCATCAAAGATGCGCCTTGCGCCGTTTATCCTGAGCAGGAGGGTCCAGCGCAGTTGTTCTATCTCAAAACGAATGTTGCCAAGCACCTCACCGTCAACGATGATCTCATCCATTCGGTCGTCATATGGAGACTTGTTCAAGACGACCAAACGGTCATCCTTTATGAGAGGGGCATTGAACTGCCCCATGGAAACTGAGTTTATAAGGTCTATATCATATCTGAATGCTGGCCTTATATCCCCGGGAGGTGTTATGGTCACCTGCCTTGTGGACCTTCCGCAGGAGCATTCTTTTCCAAGGACAGGCACATTACAGGAAGGACACCAGTAAAGGAGGAGTTCACCAAGATACAGAGGTTTTGACATTGTACGACCTCAAGGGCCAATGATTAAATAGCTTTTGGGTGCTGGCTCTTTGTATCAGAAAAATTTCGAAGCCAGGGAAGAGCGGACCTCACACATTTCAAGGTAAGCACAATCCCCGCAAAAGGAACTTTCCTTTCTGTCGGGAAGGGACCCGTCCCTGATCCTTCTCACCCTGCCCAGGACCTGCAACACCTGCCTCCTGTCGTTAGGGCGTATATTGACGTTCCTTACATTGCCCTGTCTGGCATAGACCACGATGCCTGAACTGGCCAAAGTCCCACTGTCCTTTTCCATGAGCATTGCAAGTGATGCTATGTGCAGCCGGTCATTGCTCCACACACCGCTTTGAGGGCACTGGCCGGTCCTGACAACAAGAGGGGACAGAGTACCGCTGATATCCACAATACAATCGGGTATGCCGCTGAGGCCGAGCTTTTCCGAGTGAAACGGGTGCCCGGGTTCTGCGGACATCAACTGTTCCCGCAATTTTCCTGCATTTCCGTCAACTGTGGATGAAAGAAGGTTATGGCCTATTTCACTGATAGAGGACCTCAGCCCTGAAGTGGCTTCGTCCATAATTTCCTGACCTATGATGGCAGACTCCTCAGGATATATGAGTGGCAGTTCTTCGCTTATCCCTGAGAATATTGTTTCCAGCTCAACTAAGAAGTCATCGTCTTTTGACGAATATCTTCCCAATAGGTCAGGGAATTTCAGGCCCAGCTCTTTCAGGACCAGATGTTCGGCGAAGGGGACCGTGCCCTTTGAGAGTGTTTCATGTCCCCTGCATGAATAGTATACTTTTCTGGGACACTTAAGATACAAGACGAGTTCGGAAACATTTACCTTTATTTTCTGCTTTTTGAGAAACATATTTTTATAGTGGATACAAGACATACTATATATAACCGGATGATCTGTAGCAGATCCAGTCACTAACTTATCGTCAATTAACGAACTTGTATTCGTTAAATATATATGTGAATCTATCCTTAGGAAATTAAAGCATGAGGGAAGACGAATCGCACGAAATGGTTCGCCAGCGTCTTGCAGAAAAGATGGCAGGCGAGATAACCCTGTCAGAAAAGCCTGGTGAGGCATTAAAGAAATGGCGGTTGAACTTCGAGATTGCCCAGACAGACCTGTCAGGTTACCTGGCTGTTTCACCCTCGGTGATCAGTGACTACGAAAGCGGCAGGAGGAAGTCTCCCGGTACGCTCATAGTCAGCAGGATCGTGGAGGCACTTCTCGAGATAGACGCCCAGCGAGGAGGACAGAAGATTCATGCTTATGAGGGGATGCTTTTCACAGAAAAAACATCAAAGGCCATTTACGCCACCTACGAATATACGTTTCCCATGCAAATGGCAAAGCTTGCAAGCCTTATTGAAGCCGATGTAGTTCATAAAGGCATTGAAAAGCCATTGTACGGGTTCACGGTCGTGGACAGTAAAAAAGCAATTCTTGAGCTTTCATCACATGAGTTCCAGAAACTCTATGGATGGAGCACTGAACGAGCTTTGATATTTACGAAAGTGACCACCGGAAAATCACCGATGGTAGCCATCAGGGTCACAAACCTGAAACCCGGGGCCGTTGTTATGCATGGGCTGCGCGGGAATGAAGTGCACCTTATGGCTAAAAAGATGGCGGAAATAGACAGGATCCCTCTTCTGGCAACAACGATGGACATCGATGAAATGGTAGAAGTACTGAAAAAGTACAGTGAATATCATGTCATGGAATAGTTCTTAAAACCAAAACAGATCAAACGGTGTTAATATGAGTGTAGGGATAGTCTCATACGGTGTCTATATACCCAGATATAGGATAAAGATAGAAGAAATTGCCCGTGTATGGGGAGACGATGCTGAGATTTTAAAAGCGGGATTAATGGTTAACGAAAAGTCGGTTCCTGATGTTGACGAGGACACAGCTACCATAGCAGTGGAAGCCGCCAGATCAGCAGTTAAAAGGGCCGGTATCGATGCCCAGAGAGTGGGCGCTGTATACACAGGTTCGGAAAGTCATCCGTATGCCGTTAAACCCACAAGTACAATAGTCGCCGAGGCAGTGGGCGCTACACCCGTGCTAACGGCTGCAGATTACGAATTCGCGTGCAAGGCAGGTACAGCTGCCATCCAGACATGCATGGGACTGGTATCCTCAGGCATGATAGACCTGGGGCTTGCCATCGGTTCCGATGTGGCCCAGGGAGCTCCCGCCGACGCACTTGAATATACAGCTGCGGCAGGCGGAGTGGCATATATCATAGGCAACAGGGAATCAGAACTTGCTGCTATCATAGAAGATACATACTCATTCACAACAGACACTCCTGACTTCTGGAGACGTGAGGGGATGCCATACCCGGAACACGGAGGACGCTTTACAGGCGAGCCGGGATACTTCAAGCATGTGACAAGTGCTGCCAGGGGACTTATGGAGAAGATGGGCACAAAACCTGATGATTACGATTATGCGGTATTCCACCAGCCAAACGGCAAGTTCCCGTCACGTGCAGCTGCAATGCTTGGATTCAGCAAGGAACAGATCAGGCCAGGGCTGGTGGTCACAAGACTCGGCAACACCTATTCAGGATCCTGCATGATGGGAATAGCAGCAACCCTGGACCAGGCAAAGCCGGGAGACAGGATATTCGCAACCTCCTTTGGATCTGGTGCGGGTTCCGATGCATTCAGCATCACTGTCACCGACAGGATCGAAGAGATACGTTACAGCGCACCCGGGGTGGAGGAAATGCTTGCAGATCCGATATACGTTGACTATGCGACATATGCAAGACACAAGGGTAAGATCAGGCTTGCATGAGGTGAGATAATGAGAGACGTTGCAATCATCGGTGTTAAGAACACCAAATATGGAGAACAGTGGGAACGCTCCTTCAGGGACCTTGTTGTTGAGGCAGGGGTCGGTGCCGTAGAGGATGCCGGAATCGCCGGCGAGAAAATAGATTCCATGTTCGTCGGTAACATGAGTGGCGGACAGTTCGTGGAACAGGAGCATATAGGTGCGCTCATAGCGGATTATTCCGGCCTGGCAAAGAACCTGCATGTGCCTTCGACCCGTGTTGAAGCAGCATGCGCTTCTGGAGGGCTGGCACTTAGGCATGGGATCTGTGCGGTCGCCTCAGGCATGGATGACATTGTTATTGCTGCAGGTGTGGAAAAGATGACAGATGTCCCCTCGAACAAAGCCTCTTCCGCCCTGGCCGCTGCAGCTGACAGGGAATGGGAAGGTATCATGGGGGCTACCTTCCCGGGACTGTACGCCATGATAGCAAGGCTGCACATGCACATGTATGGCACTACCAGTGAACAGCTTGCATCCGTCGCTGTCAAGAACCACTACAACGGCCAGTTCAACCCCATCGCACAGTACAGGAACAAGATCACTATAGAGTCCGTGCTCAACTCCATAATGGTCGCTGACCCCCTGCATATATTCGACTGCTCACCTATAACAGACGGTGCATCCGCAGTCATACTTGCGCCTGCGGATACAGCGCATGAGTATACGGACACCCCCATATACGTCAGGGGTACAGGGCAGGCCAGCGATACTCTTGCACTTCACGACAGAAGGGACATCACAACCCTGGACGCATCCGTGATGGCAGGCAAGCGTGCATTCGAGATGGCAAAGATGGGGCCTGAGGACATCGACCTTGTGGAAGTCCACGACTGTTTCACAATTGCCGAGATATGCGCCATTGAGGACCTTGGCTTTGCAAAGAAGGGGGAGGGCGGAAAGGTCAGCCTTGAGGGTGAGACCGCAATTGGCGGCAGGATACCAGTGAACACTTCCGGAGGGCTTAAGTCATGCGGACACCCTGTGGGCGCGACCGGCATCAAGCAGGCCGTGGAGATAGTCGAGCAGCTTCGCGGGGATGCAGGCAAGCGCCAGGTCGACGGAGCAGAGATCGGAATGACCCACAACGTCGGGGGATCCGGTGCGACCGCTGTTGTACACATACTCTCGAGGAACAGGTGATCATGATGTCAGTACCAAGATTCTGGAGAAAGCAGATCGCCAGGTATAATCTGGTAGGTACGCACTGCAAGCAATGCGATGAATACTTCTACCCGCCACGCAACGTGTGCCCTTCCTGCAGGCGTGGAGGAGAGATAGAGGACTTTAAGTTCAGCGGAAAAGGTGAAATCGTTACCTATACGGTGATCCATACTGCGGCCGAGGGCTTTGAAGGAATGACACCCTATGTCCTCGGTATAGTGCAGCTGGAGGAAGGCCCGAGGCTTACCAGCCAGATAGTGGGTGATGCAAAGGACATGTACATCGGCATGAAGGTAAAGCCCGTTTTCAGAAGGCTTGGCCAGAGCGGTGAGCGCGGTATGATATACTACGGCACAAAGTTCGTTCCTGCGTAATGATAGAGATAGAGGTCAAGGCCCGCGCCGACCACAAGCAGGCAAAGCAACTGCTCTGCGGCATGGGTGCTGAATTTTTAGGTGTCCAGCACCACTGCGACACCTACTTTAATGCCCCGCACAGGGATTTTGCGGACACCGACGAAGCACTCAGGATACGCTCCGTTGAAGGCAGGTCCGTCATGGCCTACAAGGGAAAGAAACTGGACACCGTCTCCAAGACACGGGAGGAGTTTGAAACTCCGGTGGACGGGGCAAGCGCCCGAAGTATTCTTTTTTCTTTAGGATTCTACGAGTCAGGCATGGTCAAAAAGAAACGAGAGATATTCCGTTTAGAAGATCTCACAATCTGCCTCGACAATGTCAGGAGTATCGGCGAGTTCATTGAAGTTGAAATTACTGCCGAATCGGATGTTGAGCTGCACACAAAGAGGATATTCGCTTTTCTGGAAAAGTTCGGGATTAGGGAAGAGGATTCCTTAAGGACCTCGTATCTTGAGATGGTGCTTGGGAAAAGTTCGGCGGATTAGATATTTAAGGTTGAGTCGACTGGATTTTTCTATGGTCCTGTTATCAGAATTCTTCATGCTAAAAAAAAGATTTTGAATATATACTGAATTATGTTCATTAAATGATATTGGAAGTTTTTCCTTTATTCCCAGATTAAGAATCTTTTCTTGCAATTATCTTAATTTGATAGTCGTCTTTAAGATAAGCATAAATCTTGCATATTGTATTGAATACGGAATCACCCAACATCTGTTTTAATAAAACGTATCTTGGGGGCCATCTGTGGCGGATGGTTCGAACATCCAATATCTTATAACCAGCATTCGAAAATAGATTTCCAAGAGTTAAGGGATTCCAGGTGTAAAGATGTTGGTTTACATCGTCAGGAATGTATTTTTCATTTGCTTTTTGATGAGGAACGACAAAAATGATAGATCCATGCTGTTTTAATTTAGGATATAATTGCCTTAATATTTCAATTGGGTTTTCAACGTGTTCTAAAGCATGATTTGATATTACAACATCTGCATAATTGTTTTTTATTTCCGATATTGTTTTTACAACATCAAGACCATTTTCACATGCTGCTTCTCTTGCTGAATCGTTTATTTCAACACCCGTTTTCTTCTTACAACGGATATTTTGCAAAAGATAACCTCCACCACATCCAAAATCTACAACTGTATCATCGGGATTTATATGGTCTTTGAATTTGAAGGTGTTTGCAGATCCACCAAATGCCCCGATTTCTTTTTGCCAGTTAAAATAATCAGAACTGTAATAAGTTTCTATAGTGTCCATATGATCACCTCTTAATAAAAGTTAAAAGCATTTATATTATAAAAATATAATAATTTTATGTGCATCACCCAAATATTATGCATCCACCTGTTAGTATCCTTCTTTAGCTATTGGCCAGAATTATAAAAAAGAAGAATATGGCTTTACCAGGTCCTGACAAACAGATTTACCACTGAAAAATCAAGATAAATGATTGGCAGGAAATGCAGACCAAAGACTTAGGAAAAAAATAAAAACCTGGACGGATTCTCACAGCCCATCCCGGCAAAAAGAACTGAATCCCTATATCACCTGACACAGGAACCAGGACTTATTTTTTCATCAGTCGTCAGCAGGGACACCTGCTCGCCTGCATCGGCTGCCAGAAGCATCCCCTGAGACTCCACACCGCAGAGCTTCACGGGCTTTAGGTTGACGAGCACGTTCACGGTCTTGCCGACCATCTCTTCGGGCTTGTAGTATTCAGCAAGGCCTGCAACGACCTGTCTGGGAGAATCATCGCCGATATCGACCTCCAGGCGCAAAAGCTTCTTGGATTTCTTGATCCTCTCGGCAGTAACAACCCTGCCGACCCTGATGTCAAGCTTTGCGAAATCGTCGTATTCGATCTCGGGCTTGAACTCCATTTTTGGCACTTCCTTTATGCCTGCTTCCTTTGCGATCGCCGCCTTTATGCGCTTTGAGGATATCTTTTCCATCTCTTCGATCTTATCGTCCTCGAGCTTGGTGAACAGGATCTCCGGCTTTTCCAGTTTTATACCGCTTACAACAGGGACGGTGGCTTCCTCATAAGTAGCGGTATGGACATCGGAATCCATCCCAATCTGTTTCCAGGCCTTCTCCATGCTGCCCGGCGTAATTGGTTCGAAGAGCAGGACAAGCGCTCTGGAAAGCTGCAGGCAGTTCTTGATGACCCTGCCACAGGCCTCTTTGTCCTCTTTTATGAGCTTCCAGGGTTCGTTTGACTGGAAGTATGAATTGCCGTATGATGCAAGAGCCATTGCAGTATCAGCCGCCTTCTTGAACTCATAGTCCGCGTTCGCCCTTACAACCTCCCCGATGGTTGAGTTTATCTTCTCCATGATCCCGGGATCAATGTCACCCCCGGGGATCTCACCGAAGTTCTTGAAGGCAAAGAGAAGGTTCCTGTACAGGAAATTGCCCAGCACGCCCACGAGTTCGGTGTTTATCTTGTCCTGGAAGATCTTCCATGAGAAGTTGACCTCCTTTGTGTGCGAGGTGTAGCTTACGAGGTAGTACCTGAGAAGGTCCGGATGGAAACCATGGTCGAGATAGTCCTCCTCCACCCATACCACATAACCGCGGCTCTTTGAAAAGGTCCTGTCCTCTATTTTCAGCATACCTGAAGCGACAACTGCAGAGGGCTGGCTGTAGTCGGCTCCCTTGAGCATCGCAGGCCAGAAGATGCAATGATGATAGATGATGTCGCCGCCGATGAAGTGCACTATGGGGCAGTCGCCCTTCCAGAACATCTCCCAGTCACCTCCAGAAGCCTGTGCCCACTCTTCCGTGAATGCTATATAACCTATCGGCGCATCCACCCATACATAGACCACAAGGTCATCATGACCGGGGAATCGCACACCCCATTCGAGGTTCCTGGTGATGCACCAGTCAGATAGCTCCTGCTTTACCCATCCCAGTGCGTAGTTGCGGGCGTTCAGGGTACCGCCCAGCTGTTCCAGGTAACCGAGCAGGAAGTCGCTGAATTCCGAGAGCCTGAAGAAGAAGTGCTCCTGTTGTTTATATTCGGCGGGACCTTTGCATATTGTACAGACAGGGTCCCTGAGCTCACCGGGCTCCAGGTGCTTGCCACATCCCTGGTCGCACTCGTCGCCACGTGCCCTCTCCCCGCAATGAGGGCAGGTGCCTTCAACGTACCTGTCAGGCAGGAAGCGGTCACACTGAGGGCAGTAGGCTATCTCTATGACCTTCGGGTAAACGTAGCCTTTCCCGATGAGCCTGTCGACGATATCCAGTGTACGCCTGTGGTTTACTTCATCATCGGTAGTCCCGAAGGCATCGAACTCTACTTCCATTTTCCTGAATACCTCATCAAAATGTGCATGGTATTTCTGCACAAGCTCTTTAGGGCTGACACCAAGCGCCTCGGCGTTCACAACGATGGGAGTACCATGGGTATCGGAACCGCAGACAAATGTAGCTTCCTGTGAGTTCTTCTTCAGGGACCTCACATAGACATCTGCTGGGATGTATGTTCTAAGATGGCCGACGTGCGCTTTGCCGTTGGCATATGGAAGGCCGCATGTCACAAGTACGGCCTTATCAGAGGGAATATCTGGCATGCATTTTCTCCTTAATCATATGATCAGTATAATCTGATGTTGATTGCCCGCAATTATAAAATATATTTCGCTTGCAAAACACATAAGGTTTTTAACATACAGGTGCATTTTATGCTGAGGATGGTAATTCACTGATGAGCGGAAAATATCCCGATAGCGAAGAATGGCCTTCTGATGATGTCGGATACCATGGATCTCCCTATTCCTATGGTGAACCTGAAAAGGATGGGCAGGAAGCATCTGATACCTATGAGTACACAGAAGATGCGACATCAGGAGGAACAGACACGATATCCGGCGATCATGTACAGATAACCGGAGAGGATATGGGCCGCAGCTATGGAGAAGAAGAAAGATCAGCTCCTCCTGAAGCCCCCTATGCCAATACAGCATCTGTATCCAGAAAGAAAAGCCGCAAATGGCAGTATATAGCTATAGTAGCGGTCCTTCTACTGATCATAGGATCGAGTTTTCTACTGCTCTTCCAGGCTTTCAGCGGTGACCTTTATTCACCTGGTGACAAGATCGCAGTGATCTACATCCAGGGAACCCTGCTTACCAGCAGTGTACCCGGCGGTCTCGGATATGCAACATCTGAAGACATAGCCGAAAGCATCAGGGAAGCAACCGCTGATGAGAATGTAAAGGCCATAGTGCTGCGGATAAACAGCCCCGGAGGATCATCAACCGCTGGAGAGGAGGTCTACACCGAGGTAAAAACTGCGAGTGAGAGCGGTGTGCCCGTAGTCGTATCAATGGGTGACGTTGCCGCAAGCGCAGCCTACCATATATCCGCACCTGCAGACCTTATCGTCGCCAACCCATCCTCCATGACAGGAAGTATCGGTACCATATGGATGTTCGAGAACCTCTCGGTATATTATGAAGAGGAGGGTATTGAATACTACATCGCCAAGTCAGGCGAATTCAAGGACATGGGGGGTTCATGGAGAGGACTGACAGAAGATGAAAAGGAGTATGCTAACAGGGTAGTTGCCGAAGTGTACGGGAACTTCGTGGAAGATGTTGCCCGGGGCAGGAATATGAGTGTCGGGGAGGTCAGGGACCTTGCAGACGGCAGGATATATACCGGCCAGAGGGCACAGGAGCTCGGACTTGTGGATGAGATCGGGAACTTCTACTATGCACTCGACAGGGCAGCAGAACTCGGAGGCATAGAAGGCGAGCCAACCATTGTCTACATTAACAGACCGACACTTTCAAGCCTGCTCTTCGGATCAGAAGCTGATGTTTCAGCAGCTGTTGACCAGTTCCTGAACTTTTATGAGGAAAGCCCCTACGGCCGTATCGTCTGAGATGGAATGCCTTTTGACCTTTCATCCGGGACCCTGCTTTTTGCCGGAGAGTGTACTATAAAGAATGGCCCTTCATTTCCATCCTTCCGGACATCATCATTGATGTGAGAGCAATTCTGTCTGTTCCGGGTCTTTCGTCCCCTGCACTGACAGCTTCATATTTATAATGGCAAAGATCACGGCTTTTATGGCCTCATGACCGAAAAGGGAAATATGGGGTCGCCTGAAAACAAAAACTATAAGTTAGCCTGTGCTTAACTTATAGTATAAAGAAAAAAAGTTACATTTCCTGTGTGGGAGAGATCATGGATCAAAGACATTACACACGGTTTGCTGTTGTGGCCCTGGTCCTCATGCTATGTATGTCAATCCCGGTTCAGGGCCTGGAGCCGGTGAGGACCGGCAAACTGGACATACTTGCTGCAGAGGTTTCCCCTCAACCGGCAAGACCGGGGGGGGAGTTGCTTGTAAAAGTGAGTGTTGCCAATTATGACGATGCCACAGCCAGGAACATCATCCTTGAAGTAGAGAACCAGTTCCCCATGATATTGAAGTTCTCTGAAAAGGAATACGGTGTGAAGAGCATTTCCAATAACACCTTCAGGATAGACAGGATAAGCTCCAATGGAAATGTAGAGATCAACTATAATTTCCTCATAGACCCAAAGGCCAGGACGGGAACCTATGATATTACATTCCGGCTCTCTGACAGCAACGGAGTGATCGTTACAAGGACGATATCCATAAAAGTAGAAGGCACCCCTGAGATCGCCCTTCTGAACTCCTCATTCTCCAGCTTAGGAATATCCCCTGGAGATACTTTTTTCCTTTATACCACAGTTGCAAGCGTTGGAAGCGGTAATGCAAAGAACATACGCATCAGTCTCCAGACAGAAGATGTACCTTACCTGGTCGCTGTAAATGGTAATACTGCTTTTATCCATACCCTTGATGCAGGAGAGGAAGAACAGATAGCTTTTGAGCTAAGCCTTGGAAAGAAGGCAGATATCACATCATACAACATTCCCATTTCCATAACTGCTGTTGATGATACCGAAAAACTGGAAATGAGCTACGTGGAGAAGATCGGTTTTGAGGCCCGGGGCAGGGCAAAGCTCGACATTGCGAACATAAAGAATGACCCCACTATACCCGAAAAAGGCAAGGATCTCACGCAGACCATAAGAATTGAGAATGTGGGGGAAGGTGAAGCAAGGTCTGTAAAGGTGAGCCTTGTGGGGCTTGATGTATTCGGGACAAAAGAAGCCTTCATCGGAAAGCTTGATGCAGATGATGATGCCCCCGCTACCTTCTCATTCATTCCCCGCAGGAGCGGTTACCTGGAGTACACCGCACTGATCGAATATGAGGACGATTTCGGGAAACATTCAATAGAGCAGGAACTGACCATTAGCGTTAAGGGCAGCTCCCCCTCCCAGATACTATTATGGTTCATAGTGCTGTCATTGCTGGTCGCAGGAGCATTCATCCTCAGGAAGCGTTTCAGAAAAGAGCCGGAAAAGTGAGGGGAACATGTTTGAGAGAGCAAAAGTCTCCTTTTTCCTTGCATCAAGGTCCATACTCAGGGGAAACAGGGGGATCACTTTCTTCACCATCATAGTACTCACCCTTGTGTATCTCCAGCTTGTGTTCTTTTCCGGTGTGATAGGCGGAGTGACACTGAAGTTCAATGACGTTCTCGTGGATTACCAGACCGGTGACATTGTCATCGAGCCCGGGCAAAACGAGCTTTACATATCGAATGTTGATTCGCTTACTAAAAAGATAGGACAGCTACCTGAAATTGTGGGTGTTTCCCCTCGTTTGCGACTGAAAAGTTCCGTCCTGTTCAAAGAAAGGGAAGTAGGTGCAACCATCTACGGTGTGGACCCGGATGAAGAGGAGCTTGTGACTGATTTTGCATCTGCCATGGTTGAAGGGGAATTCATAAGCAAGCT
>JAFGCK010000130.1 GCA_016932675.1 Methanosarcinaceae archaeon
ATCAGGTAGTTGTTTCGATAACAGATGGAACAACTGCAAACAATCTTGTCTATGCAGGAAACGATAAATCCTATGCTTCCACAGGTGCAAGCAATGGTAGCATGGGATATTTCGGCTCAACGGCATCAAGCAACTTAAAGTACCTTTTGACTAACAGTACTACGATACTCTCAACCACGATCAATAATTGCGACCGTTTTTATACTGTGGAAAAGATCAGGGATGAAGATGCCTCGTTCACTCAGAGCAACCCGGTTATGAACACCGGAGATCTCATAACAGTATATATTGCAACTGTGTCAGATGCCGCTGAATCTGCCGGGTATCTCTATGTTGGCAGCACAGGCACCACATATGACGGTAATAACTCTTCCCTGGTTTCTTCCAACTTGAATCTTGTACCAAGGACTGTAGTGAACATCGTCCTGACACCAGAGTCCGGTGCAGCGACAACAGCGGACTTTGTGACGCCGTCATCATACGGTGTTAAAGAGACCGTACAGTTGTATCCGTGATCTGAGAATACGGGTGTGCAGTTTTGAACTGCACCTCCCTCAATTTTTTTAGAGCTGATCTTATGCAAGCAACAAACAAATGTCGGCTGGCTGAAGACAAGCGGGCACAGATAGGTATAGGCACTCTCATCATCTTCATAGCTATGGTGCTGATAGCCTCTGTGGCTGCTTCCGTATTGATACAGACATCCGGGGTTCTGCAACAGAAGGCCCAGTCCACGGGTAAGCAGGCAACTCAGGAAGTGTCGTCCAATCTGATAGTCAAAAGCATAGAAGGGGTCCGTGCAAAGGATTCTTCCACGAGTATGGCTTCCAATATCTCTTTGCTGAAAGTGAGGGTTGGTCTGAATGTCGGCAGTTCTCCTGTGGATCTTAATCAACTGATTATCAGTATAACTGACGGGACCAATACGAATGATCTGATATACGCAAACAACGATAAGACCTATGGTTCAGCGATGGAGAATTTCTCGACTTCTGCTGATGCGGCTGCAAATCTCTACAACCTGACGACCGGAACCAAGGCCGATCCCGGCAACAACGGGGAGTATTTCTTCACTGTCCAGAAGATACGTGATGAAGACCTCTCATTCTCCCAGAGCAATCCTATCATGAACACCGGAGACCTCATACTGATATACATGTCAACGGCTTCTGATGGCGATCTTTCCTATGCGACCCTTGAGGATATATCCACGGGCGGTGCCCTGAAGGATTCAGGACTTGACATTGGGCCGCGTACAAGTGTAAGTATGGTACTGACACCTGAAGCCGGGGCAGTCACCGTGGCAGATTTCGTGACACCATCGTCATATGGGACTAAAGAAACAATATCCCTGTATCCTTAAAGATATTACTTCTTAGTCACATATTTTTATTTCTTTTCAGCGTTTCTCTTTGAAAAATACCGTTGTTATTATATTCCAGTAATATTATATATTAGATAGATAATATGTCCATACTCAGAGATCCTATTATCTGCTTTCAAACAGTCAGGTCTATTCAGGCTCTTATCTGTCATGGGCTCTTTATTCCGGTGGCAGTGTAGCAATGTGATATATGATCATCTTTTGAGGGTATATGATGAAAAAAGGAATTATTGTTGTCCTGGTTTTGATTTGCAGCTTATGCATGGTACCGCCTGCTTTTGCAGAGGTGTCCTTTAAAAATGATATTGATATTCTTGATAGTTCTGTCAGCCTGACAGTACTTGATGAATATTGCGGGTCTGATGCTGAGACTCTGAGGGAGGAGCTTGATAAGGACATCAGCGGTTTCGTGGAAGCAGATGAGGTGGAAACTTTCAGGAATAGTTTCCTTGAGAACAAAAGCTTCCAGTTCCAGGGCTATCTGGAGGTCGACGGTAACAGTACCTCATTTAAAATATCATCCGTGGATCTTCAGATGAAAGGTGCTGAAGGTGTAATAGATGATTCCCCCCTTTACGTTACAACAAAGGTCATATATGAGGTGGATACACTGCTTTCCACAGGTGACCATACTATCTGGGTGATCGGTCATCCATTGATCGAAGATGTAAAGGTGTCCCTGCCGGAGGGTGTAACCGTTCAGTCCTGCGATGGTATTGAAAATGCGTCCTGGACCACTGAGGATGGAAGGCCTGTAATAAGAGGAAGCAGCGGAGTGCGCTCATTTATTGTGGAGGACAGGCCAACCTTTGAGTATGCAATGTTTTTGGAATTCTCAAAGGAGCCCTTTTACCGGGAGCCCTTTTTCATACCTTTGCTCCTGTTACTGGAGTTGATACTTGCATTATTGGGATTATATATTATTAAAATGAATAAAATTAAATAGTATTGCAGTGTATCTACTAACTAATGTTTTCCAGGTGCTGATATGAAACGAATATATCCTATGTTATTCCTGATAATCCTCATCATTCCTGTATTCAGCAGTGGCTGCGTCAGTAAATCACCGGAAGAAGCTGTTGAGTCTACAGTCATTGGTTTTTTGAATGCGGTGAATGAGGGCGAGATCAATACGGCGTTCGATATGTACAAGGGTAAGGACTTCCTTGCTCCTGCAAGCATCAGCATGATCTTTGATAATAAGGGTATTGAAGAGGGAAGTATCAAGGAGCTTAACATAGCTTCACAGGAAATCCGGGAGAACCTGGCGATCGTAAAGGTTGATTGCAGTGCTTCAACACTTGACCTGATGGGCAAGGAGAAGGATATAACGGTAATTCCTCTTTATTTCATGCTTCAGGACACTGACATTGGATGGATCGTCACACGTGTTACATTCGGCTATCCGCTTGAATTCGAGGATGCGGAGCTGGTTGAGATCGAAGTGGAAAAAACGCCAGTGGACCTGATCGCTGACAATGCGGTTGTGATCTCTGTAGCTTCATTCTCCATGCTGGGTGCAGGTGTGTATCTTAACAGGAAGGACAAAGCAAGACAGCAGGAACAAAAAAGGGCCATAGATATTTCTGATGCAATGCCCCTTCCTAAAGAATCCCTGTCACAGTATGTGAAGCTGGTGCCTGCACAGCAGAGTAAGGTGGGTGACAGGACAACAGTGGATGTATGGGTGAAGAATTTCGGCCAGCAGCCCTATGAGAAATTCGCAGTCAAGGCCAGATTCGGGAACACTGTGGATGTCGAAAACATAAATCTTTTCTTCGATACAATTGCACCGGGAGAAACTGCTAAAAGGACCTGGGTCATCAGGCCGAAAGTATCAGGATGGGTTTCGATGGAAGAACCAACCGTGGTATTCGATTATATGGGTGCCAGGTATACGGGTGTGCTTGACCCGGTCTGGATCAACGTTCAATAGGTACTATCCCCGGGGTTAAGTACATGTCTCTGGAAGAGAACAAAAACAGGCAGGTCAATTCTCACGGACATGCAAAGGAAATACCTGATGCTGTAAGGCAAAAGTTGAACGAGGCAATGTCTTCTTATTTTTTTGAAGGGCCAGGGTCCGATGCTTCACAGGAAAAAAGATCATTGCTAGAAATTGTAAAAGAAGGACTGGATGAGAACAGCAATTCCTGTGAGAAGACTGGAGGGCCCCTGAAAGAGGGGATCCCGGTCCAGGGGACACCCTGTCAGGAAGATCGCGGGGAGTCATATGTCCTGGACGAAAACACGGAAAATATAGTTCATAAGCATAATGAAGAACTGTTCTCCAGTGCATTCGCGGAACCTGAATATCAGTCTGTTGATGTCGAAATAGCAGAGGAGGAGCCTCCATTCATGGATGAAGAGGCTTTCAGGTATGCACAGGCCGTGAAGGATGCTTTAGAAGCTTCCCCCGGGTCAGGACCTGCCATTGAAGACCTGTTTTCAGATGACTCCTGCATTCCTGTTACCCGGGTAACGGAAAAGGACACCAGTACTATAGCAGGCGCAGAGGAAATGCTTCATTACGAAAAGAAAGATGATCTTTCCGGTACTTCTGCCAGGGGGAAGCCTGCATCACCTGCAAAAGAGCAGTTGCAACAAAGAAGCAATACACAAGCCAGGGCCAGATCTCCTGAGCCGGCCGACGCAAAACCTGAAAAGACCATTGACCTCAAAGCCAGGCATGATAAAAAACAGGAAACAGCTCCCGGGATAAAGAAAAGTAATATCCAGAAAGTAATTCATGAACCTCCGGTTTCGAAAAAAGGCATAAAGGAAGGTACTACCCTAAAGAAAGCAGCAGAAAAGGTCCCGGTGCATGAGATCATATTCCTGTACGATAAAAAACACGTCGAGCATAATCCTGCTTCTATTTCCCTCAAGACCCATGAGAATCCTGACAGGCTCATAAAAGCAATGTGGTATCTCGAAAAGAACGGTATTTTCAGGAATGGGCAGTGCATATTGATGGATGATCCGGTTGTGGCGGATGAAGAAGACCTCTTGAGGGTCCACGATGCTTCCTATATCGACTTCGTGAGGGCGTATTCTGCAGCAGGTGGTGGCTTTCTTGGGGACAGTACCTACATGACAGCAGGATCATATGAAATTGCAAAATTGTCGGCAGGAGCGGCCATTAAGGCCGGCTGCCTTGTAGCTGATGGTAAATATCCGTATGCTTTTGTAATGACCAGGCCGCCGGGACATCATGCAAGCGGAAGTAAGTATGGCGGTTTTTGTCTTTTTAACAATGTTGCCATACTTGCAAGGTACCTGCAGGAAAAAAAGAATGTGGGAAAGATCATGATAATCGACTGGGATGCGCATGCAGGGGATGGAACTATGGATATATTCTATGAGGACCCCACAGTTTTGTTCGCATCACTGCACCGCGATCCCCATGGATTCTACCCCAGAAAGGGTTTTTCAGAAGAGACCGGGAATGGACCTGGTAGGGGTTATACTGTGAACGTTGAAATGCCTGTGGGGGCAGGTGATGATGAGTATTCCATGGCATTTGAGGAGGTAGTGATACCCCTTTTAAAGAGTTTCTCCCCGGAATTCATTATCTGCTCATGTGGATTCGATGCGTACTATAAGGAAAAGAACATAGGCCTGAGTCTTACATCGAATGGCTTTCACCGGATGACATCGATGATCAGGTCCCTGTATCCTGGGAATTTTGTCCTTCTGATGGAGGGAGGCTATCATGATTTTAACGGGCACCTCTGCCATAGTGTTTTGAGTGCACTGCTGGACCAGGCAAATCCTGTGGACGATGCATTGAATATGTCGAGTTTTAAGAAGAACCAGCAGCAACAGATCCAGATGGACGCTCAGGCAAGGGTTGCAGAGCTCAAAAAACTCATACCTATGCTGATGTGAGGTGCGTATGGTTCATATCGGTCTGACATATAATGAAAATCACAGATTGCATGATCCTATGCTAAATGGCTTCCCTGGTCCCGAGAATCCGCAGCGTTTAAACCGGATCTTTTCTTATCTGTCTGAAAACCGGGTTCTGGACAATGGGGTATGCACTCTTTTCAGCTGCGGGCCGGCTCTGATAGAAGATATTCAAAGGGTGCATACCGGGGAATACATCGACCTTGTGCGATCAAGCATCAGAAGGTCGGTCCGGCACCTTGGGAATGATACCTATCTATGTGACTCTTCTTTTGAAGTGCTCCTGCAGGCATCAGGGTGTGTACTCCATGCGGGTGCTCTTGTTGCGGGGGGTATATGTGATCATGCATTTGCGCTTATCCGGCCCCCTGGCCATCATGCGGGAGTTTCTAACTCCAGTGGCTTTTGTATTTTCAACAACTCTGCTGTTCTGGCAAGATATCTGCAGGACAGGTATGCAATTAACAGGATCGCCGTACTCAACATTGATGCACACGCTTCCGACGGGACATACAGCATTTTCTCTGCAGACCCTGATGTGCTTTGCATCTCGGTCCATCAGGACCCATCCACCCTTTACCCCTATAGGGGTTACATAAAGGATATAGGTGTCCATCCCGCGCATGGCCTTTCCATTAATATGGAAATGCCTCCCAGGTCAGGGAATATGGAGTATGCGATCTTTTTTGATGAGGTCGTGGAAAAGGTCCTTGGAAGATTCGATCCGGATATAATTCTTCTGGAGTGTGGTTTTGACTCCTACTTCAAGGAATCTCTTGCGCAGCTGGACCTTACTGTCGATGGATATTATGCTATTGTCTCTAAGCTTGCCAGCAAGTGGAAAATGGTCTGTTTGCTGGAGGGAGGTTATCATGAGGATCTGGGTCTGTTGGTTTCTGTGGTTATCGAAGGGCTAATGGGCAAAAGGACTGTTGAGGATGGGGTCGATCAGGTAGATCTGCTGGCCACCAGGCATATTAGCACCAGGAAGATCTTCATGGAAAAACTTTTGAAACTGAAGATGATACTGGATCCTTACTGGGACCTGGGTGTTGGTCTTTAATGGTTGTGATCATATGATCGAACTTGCAAGGACCAGTGATGGCCTGTCGTTCTGTCTTCTGGAATACCCCTCCGAGCTCGACAAGTTGAAGGTAGGGGAGTTCGACTATTTCAGGAAATACCTGGGTATGACGGACTATATGGCAAATTTCCGAAGCTGGCTTAAACGGCCTTCGGTGTTCTTACTGTTGATCATATCCAATGGTGCAATTGTCGGCTGGTCCATGAATGAAAAATGGAGCAAACCCTCGTTGAACGGAAGGCCGGTCTTTGTGCTCAGGGCGATCGAGATCTCTCCTGAACTATCCCGGCAGGGCCATGGCAGAAGTCTTTTTGTGATCGTATCCAGTTTTCTTCCCGGATACATAATAACGAAGCCTGTCAATACAAATGCCCGTCTGTTCTTTGGATCATTGGGTTTTCTGGTACCTGATGCACGCAGTCCCGTAGATCTCAGGGACCACCCCGGTTATCTGGTGTTACCCGAGGACGACAGGTCATCCCCCGGGTCCGATATCCTGGAACGTTTCGCGGAACAGATCCTTGCTGCTAAAACAAAGAAGTTCCCAAAAGAGGTTGTCAGTCCTGCAAGATCAAAGATCCCTGAAGAGGATGATAGTAATGAAGATATGGAAGATGTTGACCCCTGCTCTCATAAACCGGAGTATTCCCGGTCGCAGATCATCGACAGTACTGATGGTGAGTTTGAAGGTGATCAAAAAATGATGACTCCTTGCAGGTGTGGCGGGTACCTCACAGGAAAGTTCCTCCGGAAAGGTTCCGGACATGGGACCGCTTTTGTTTGTCTGCAGTGTGGCGCCGAGCGTTATTTTCTTCCGCTGAAGAAATAGATGATTTCTTAACGCTGTAAATTATTTCATTCATCAGCAATTATTTTTTTGTAGACGCAACAATGGAAGGTTATTAATAGATCAAGCACTATACTTTAAATAAT
>JAFGCK010000131.1 GCA_016932675.1 Methanosarcinaceae archaeon
ATAATATGTATATACTAAATGTATATAATAATGTAGGTTAAAAACAGTCATTCTCTTAAAAGTGAGATAGTGATTCGGAGATACTATAAGTCCCGAAAGGGTTAAAGCCTATCGAAACAGATGATATCTGAGGTGCTTTAGTATGTCAAAGTTCCAGAAAAGAGGTTATGAAAGAAAAGGTGAAAAGAAAAATGTTGAATTTGAAGAAAAACTGATTCAGGAAAACCTCGATGACCTTAGATCTGAAGGTGGTGAAACCACAGATTGAACATACTCCTGAACATAGAAATATTTGATTCCGGTACATTCTGCAAAGAGCTGGAGGTTCCGGAAGGCACTACCTATGAAAAGGTACTGCAACTGCTTGATATAAATCAGGAAACAGTCCTTGTTTTAAAAGAAGGGCAGGCCGTTCCCATTGATGGAATGGCCGTGTCCGGCAACTTAACCATAATGTGCATAGCATCCCAGGGTTAGATATTACCGGCCACAATTGAATTGATCACATCTTGCGAGTGATGTTCTTCAGTTTGGTGATCGCATCCATCGTTGTTTTTGTGTCTTCTATGATCTTACGCTCATAGTGTTTGATGATATCTTCAACCGGTGCAGAGAGCTTGTAGATCTTTGTAGGTCTGCCCTTTCCGATTGCTTTCTTGTTGTGGATATCGATCCAGTTCCTTTCGCGCATCTGCCTCATAGCAACACTGACCTCCGGCTGCCTGAGGCCGGTACTCATCTCAATCTCCTGCGAGGATGCTTCCTCGACATTTGAGAGATATGTAAGTGTTGTTGCGACGTTCCTTGACATACCCAGACTCTTCAAAGCTTCAATGAACTTATAGTCTGTGTCATCCAGTATTTTTACTTCGTAGTCTTTCATAATAACCCCTTATATTTTGCTCGTAATTGAGCTCTAATACATAGTATGTAATTATTATATTTAAAGTTATATATGGTTATAATTAAAATGAGAAAAAATTAATAATTTCTCCTAAATTTAATATGTTTGTCAGCCACCTCCCTGACCCTATCTTTTATTTCCGAAATTGAAATAAAAACACCGGTGTTGTGTCCTTCAAATATCTCAGACCTGATCATCCTGCCAACAACATCATCGTACCCGGCCCTGACCCTGAATACCAGGGAACCGGGATAGATGTGTTTCCTGTGGGAAAACCCATCAAGATCTCCGTCGGTTATTCCTATGACCGGTATATTCAGTCTGAAAAGGATGTCACCGGCTATCTCGGTTGTATCATCTCCAATGGTTATTGCCACCTGTGCGCCGTCTGCCAGTTCGAATGACCTTTCGGCCTCATGGTCGATCATCACTGCCCTGATCGTAGTTGCAGTCTGAACATTTCCATTATCGGTGAAGTGCCTGTTTTCGGCCGTAGCGACTGTCTGGCGTACTGTGAAATTATTGCTTCTAAGGGGACCGCTTTTTACCCAGCATTTAGTTATGTCTATTGGATCCCTTTTCTCGTAATTATGGAGTTTTTCCAGGCCGTGTTCTTTGACCTGTGCTCCTGCGATATTTGTAATGAACCCTTCCTCAGTAATGATGTTAATGTCTTCTGATATTGCTTTTCCTACGATTATACCATTGATGAGTATTTTTTCCCCGGGATGCACGCCAAAGACCTTCCTGATGATCCTGTGACCCTGGTTCTCAATTCTTATGGGTCTGACCACATCCGGCGCATCTGACAGATGCATTCCAAGCAACTTTGATATTTCATCTGCAAGGATGACCGAGCTAGTGTTCCATGGGACCACTTCTCCATCCGGGCTTGAAGGACTTTCTATCTGGATAAGTGGTTTTATGTTCCTGTCTTTAAGGTTCGAGACCACGATACTGGCAAATGCCCGGCCGTTATCAATTGTTTTTCCTCTATTGAGCAAAAAAACGGCATCCTTTGTAAGGAAGTATTTTTCGATACATTCACTTGGCTTAAGTGAGGAGCTTATGTCTACGACATCTTCCATGCGGGCATCCAGTATAGCGGTCTTGCCGATGGTGCCTGCCATAATGGCATCCGTTCTTCCAAAATCCTTCAGTATCTCTATTATCCTGCCTGCCATTCCCGAATCTACAATGTCCGGTCCGTGGACTACAATTCCTATTTCCATGATCCAACCTGTATGTTTTGTCACAGGGATATAACCATTCTGGCACAAAATTATTATTTATATGAAACTAATTCTGCCTTCATGGAGAAAGTAAAGCTTACATGGCTCGGTCATTCCTGTTTTGAGATCATGTACAAAAAGAAGGTCCTTATCGACCCGTTCATAACTGATAATCCTGCGGCAACTGTTTCAGTTTCTGAGCTTGAACCCGATCTTATTGCTGTGACCCATGGGCATCGTGACCATCTGGGCGATACTGTAGAGCTTGCCCTGAGGACCGGTTGCAGGGTAGTCTGTATCCACGAGCTGTCGCAGTACCTGAAGTCAAAGGGAGTGGCTGCCGAGGGAATGAACATTGGAGGATCCATTGATCTTGAAGGTTTTTCCTTTACCATGACCGATGCACGTCATTCTTCTTCCATAGATGAGGCAGGTCATGCCTTTGACGGAGGAAAAGCAGCAGGCTTTGTCATACGTGCGGGGAATGTTTCCATATACCATGCAGGGGATACGGGCATTTTCAGGGACATGGAACTGATCGCAGAACTTTACCATCCAGATGTTGCAATTGTTCCCATAGGGGGAAGATATACCATGGATGCCCGGGATGCCGCACTTGCGGTGGGCATGCTGTGTCCTAAAATAGCAATTCCCATGCATTATAATACTTATGAAAAAATAAGACAGGACCCTGATATTTTTGCATCATATGTAAAAGCGTCATCTGATATCGATGTGATACTGATGGATGTAAATGAGAGTATCATGGTCAAGATATGAAATATGTGACTGAGCTCTTATTTTCATGTATCCTATGGTTAGGTTTATATTTTATCATGTCGAAAGTATATTAGGCAAAAGTCGATTATAGTTATAGACATATATCCCCTCTAGTTCTCGTCATATGACTTTTGCCTTCCTCATGATCGGAGTCATTCTTCAACTGTTATGAGCAGGGTTTTACATTTCTGCCGGATCAGACCGGGAAAACGATGCAAAAAAGGATTGCGGGTCTATGCCCGCACAATGAGGACCTATTTTTCGAAGCACTTCTCAAGGTGATTAGATGATGTTGGTTTTGTTGCCAGGCTCACTACTATTGCAGCAATAAAGGACAGCGGTGTGGCAACAATTATAGGATCTACGACTGTCCATGTGCCGGTGAGTAAGGTGTCCATGCCGAACAAGGCTTTACTAATGCCAAGGGGCACTGCTTCTTTTGCATGTATGAACCCAAGCCAGAAGAGGCTGCTGAAGGTCCCAACCAGTAAGCTGGCAATAGCACCCTCTCTGGTCATGCGCTTCCAGAAGAGTGCTCCGGTGTACATTGGCAGGAAGGCAGCCGCACAGAGCCCGAAGAAAATTGCCGTAGCTGTTGCGATAATGCTTGTCGGCAGGGCATATGCAAGTACGACGCTTGCAAGGATTGTCAGGGCTATGGCTATCTTGGTGATGTTTATTGTTTGCCCCAGTTCGCCCTTTTTCAGGAATTCACGGTAGAGGTCATGTCCTATTGCTGTTCCCATTGTATGGAACTGGGAGCTCAGTGTTGACATGGCAGCAGCAAGCAGGGCCAGCATGAACAGGACCACAAAAAAGTCCGGCATCGAGCTGTTGATGAATTCCGGTATTATAAGGTCGGTGTTCCCGCTGGCCGCCACCAGCGAGATCTGCCCAAAGTTCTCAAGGAAGTAGACATTTGAAAGCGCACCTACCGTGAAAGCCACACCCGTCATCATAAGTATGAATGGTCCTCCAACAAGTACGGCCCTGTTTAGGGCCTTATCGTTCTTGACCGTCATGAACCTGACCGCAAGCTGGGGTTGTGCAAGAACACCTATTCCCACGCCTAGCACCAGTGTTGATACCAGGTTCCACCAGATAGGAGAGCCAAAAGAAGGCATAGCGGTCCATCCCAGGTGTCCCCCATTTGCAAGAGTTTCAGGGACCATGTCGCTCATTGAAGTAAGTGCCGTGTGTGCGGCATTGATCCCTCCAAGCTCGATATAGGTAAAGATGAGCAGGAATGCCATCCCAATGAACATGAGGCTTCCCTGCAGGGCGTCAGTATACATGACTGCAATAAGCCCGCCGGTTATGACGTAGGCTGCGATGATGACAGTAAGGATGAGCACGGCAACATCGTAATTAATGTTCAGTGTCGCTTCAACGAACCTGGCTCCACCTATCAGGACAATGCCTGCATACAGGGGCATGAATATGCCTATAAGGGCTCCGGAGAATCCCTGTATGAACCGGGAATGGTATCTTTTTCCCAGCAGCTCCGGGAACGTTACTGCACCCAGCCTCCGGCCCATCCGGCGTGTCCTTTTACCGAATACGACAAAGGCGATGAAGATACCCACAAGGATGTTCATGAAAGCAAGCCAGAGCAAACCCATGCCCAGTGCACCTGCAGCACCACCGAATCCTACTATTGCGGAAGTGCTGATGAAGGTTGCTCCATATGAAACAGCAAGGATATATGGATGTATCTGCCTGCCCGCAACCATATAATCTTCATTCACTTTCGTTTTCTTGTATCCAAGCCATCCCAGATAGAAGATGACCATCATATAGACCAGGATGATCGTTCCGAGAACCGGTGTACTTACTGCCATCAGCAGGCCTCCTCTTCTTCTTCTCCGTCATTCCATTTCACAGCTCCGTATATAATACAGCCAATCGCGCTCAGGAAGCATAGTATATATGCGATCCATATCTGAGGGTCATCTATTCCAAGCATCTTTTATCTCCTTTTTAACATAATTAAAAATCATGACATTCTATCCGTGATACATGTTATCACGCACCATTATTTAAACCTATGGAAATGAAACCGACCATAATCACCATGAGCAAAGCTAAAGCAAAAGAATATAGAAAAAGAAAAAGAGGCAGTTTCCTGCCAGAGCTATATCATCCTGCCAAAGGGACCGAATGATCTGGTTTTTCACTCAGTTGCTTCGTTCGGGCATCCAAAACACAGATCGATGTGTTCCCGGGGATCAGGGTCTGTTGCAAGGCTTACAACAATGGCTGTAAGGAATGCCAGGGGTGTTGCAACGAGTATGGGGTCAACGACCGTCCATGTTCCGGTAAGTATGCTGTCCATGCCAAATAAGGCTTTACTGATGCCAAGTGGCACTGCTTCTTTCTCATGCACAAATCCAAGCCAGAAAAGGCTGCTGAAGGTCCCAACCAGTAAGCTGGCGAT
>JAFGCK010000132.1 GCA_016932675.1 Methanosarcinaceae archaeon
CCTGTAATGGTAGTCTGTGAGATGCTGGATGATCAAAACGGCAGAGCTCTTGCAAAAGGTGATGCAAAACAGTATGGTGAAGACCACAACCTGGTCTTTGTAGAGGGCGAGGAAGTCGTTGAGGCTTACGATATCTGGCTGAGTTCTCAGTAACTCCCTTTTCGTTATTTTTTTGAACCTTCTGTTTTCGGAAACACTAAAATACTGTAATGTATATCTAGTTACAATCCTGCGGGACTGTAGGGTAGCCTGGTCCATCCTGTTAGGCTGGGGGTCTAGCGACTGGAGTTCAAATCTCCACGATCCCACCAATCAATGATCTTCGAGCCTTTTTTGATCCGGCCGTTGACTTTGGTCCAACACGGAATATTTATACTATTAGTAAAACAGGCCAATTAAAACCAATGAAAAAATATAAGTGACCCGGGCCAGTAAGAACCGACCTGGATGTTTAACTTAAGGACAATACTAAAAAGATTAATAGAACGGCTTCGATCCGATCGTATTGTAATGGATCCTTACTGATCAGTATCTCTTGGGTCTGCTTGGTCTGTGTTTTTCTAGACATTCTCTACAATAGACCGGTCTGTCGGGATCGGGCTCGAAAGGGACCTCTGTTTCCTGACCGCAGTCAGAACAGATTGCCTTATACATCTTTCTGGGGCCGCTGGACCTGAAACCGCCGCCACCGTTTCTTCTTTGGTTCATTTATTCTCATCCGTATAGTTTATCAATCAATCAAACCGGGCCGCTGGCAATGACCGGTGATCCTTTAGCAGCCACAAAGAAAATGATTATTGACAGCTTACTTTAATATCTGATAGCTTATACAACCTTTGCCTGAAAGATCATGGGACCAGTATCTCGTCAATGGCATGTATGATCCCGTTACTGCACTCTATATCTGCCTCTATGATCGTTGCAGCATCCACCTTTATTTTGCCGTTGGAACTTACTTTCAAACTCTTCCCGCTGACCGTTTCGAGTGAATCGAGCTTTCTGAGATCCCCGGCAGTGTATTTTCCCTCTGCAATGTGATAATTGATGATCCCCAGCAGGTATGCACGGTCCCCGAATGACTCATGGATGACTTCATCGGGGATGGGCCCAAAAGCAGATTCCACGGGTGCAAAGACAGTATAGGGCCCCTCCATACGGTACTTATCCAGAAGACCAAGTAGCTCCGCAGCCCTGAGCAGGGTTGTGAAAGAGCCTTTTTCTTTTGCAGTATCGATCAGGTTATTCAATTCCACCATTTTGATCCTCCGGCCCCAATACGCAGGCATCTGTTAAAAACAGTTCCGGAAAAGAATTACATTTTGAAATCCACACAAAAGCTGATCAATGGCTGCATCCGGGACAGACCGGGCACCGGCATCATCGAAACGGTTAATACACATACTTCCAACATCCATAAAGGGTGATCGTCCATAGTACCTGTGATCGTTGCTGAGGGTCTCACGAAATATTTCAAGGACCTTGTTGCCGTAAATGGTATAAGTTTCACTATTGAGGAAGGAGAGATGTTTGGCTTTTTGGGGCCAAACGGTGCCGGAAAGACCACCACCATGCGTATGATACAGTGCGTATCCCCTGTTACATCCGGCAGCCTGAAAATTTTCGATATGGACTCCATATCCCACCCCAGGGAAATAAAATCCCTTATGGGAGTGGTGCCACAGGAGAACAATCTTGACATGGATTTTACAGTGTACGAGAATCTCATGGTGTACTCCAGGTATTTTGACATACCACGTGAAGAAGCAGAAAAAAAAGTAGAAGAACTGCTGGATTTCGTCCAGCTTACAGACAAGAGGGACACAATGACAGAAAGCCTGTCCGGTGGAATGAAGCGCAGGCTCATCCTGGCAAGGGCGCTCGTGAACCAGCCCCGGCTGCTGATACTGGACGAGCCGACAGTAGGACTTGACCCCCAGGCACGGCATATGATCTGGGACAGGCTTCGACTGCTCAAAAAAAACGGGGTCACGGTGGTCCTCACCTCCCATTACCTCGATGAGGTCGAGAAACTCTGCGACAGGCTGGTTGTAATGGACTATGGCAGGATACTTGTGGAAGGCAGCCCTTCAAGTGTCATAGAAGAATATGTGGGATCGGGCATAGTGGAAGCAGAGAACTATCCCGAACTTCTTGAATGCCTCAACCGGAGAGAGGCATCCTATGAGGTTATTGGCGATCTGGTGCACATCTATACCAACGATCCGCAACAGATCGCTGAATACCTTACCATGAAATGTCCCATATCTAAAATGAGTGCCAGACCGGCAACCCTTGAAGATGTTTTCCTAAGGCTGACCGGCAGGAGGCTGAGGGAATGAGAGCATGTGACTATTTCGCACTGCCCGGGGTAAGTTCCAAATCCCTTAAGGTCTGGCAGCGTAATAAGGATGTTTTCATGAAAGACATCAAGCTGAACTTCCTCCCCCCATTTATCGAACCTCTGTTATACCTGGTAGCGCTGGGTTTTGGCCTGGGAAGGTTCGTTGAGACCATTGATGGTGTACCCTATGCCAAATTCATAGCTCCTGCACTTATATCCATTTCTGTGATGTATGCTTCGTTCTTCGAGTGCAGCTACAGCTCTTACGTGAGAATGTACTACCAGAAGACCTTCGATGCGATAATCGCTACGCCCCTGACCATAGAGGACGTGATAGCAGGCGAATTGCTCTGGGGTGCCACCAGGAGCGTCATAAATACCACTGTAATGATCCCTGTCATAGCACTGTTCGGCCTTATAGACATACGCTATTCATTGTTGATAATACCATTCGCCTTTTTGGGCGGGCTGCTTTTTGCAGCTATCGGGATGTGCTTTACAGCCATCACCCCGAATATAATGTCGATCAACTACCCTGTACTGCTGTTCATCACACCCATGTTCCTTTTCAGCGGCACCTTCTTTCCACTGAACGCCCTGCCTGAGATAATACAATATTTTGCAATTGCTTTTTTGCCCCTGACACATATCGTGAACGTCATCCGCTCACTGGGATACGGGATACTGGAATTATCCCTGCTGTTCGACCTTATCTGGATAATTGTCGTTTGTGCCATCCTTCTGCTGCTCTCCATAAACATGATGAAGAAAAAGCTGATCGTTTGATCGTTGATGTTGCCTCAGGTTTGAGGCCATTCAATAAGGATTTCGGCTTAAAAGCCTGTTCTTTTTCATTAAAGCCGGAGCTCTTGCAGATCCTTTTTCAAGACACGGATTTACACCGATTAACACAGATTCATGATAACACAGGAATCTAAAACCAGCAACGTCAAAATCCGTGTTAATCCCGTGTTAATCTGTGTCTGGATTCTTTTTGAGACCGATCTATCCAGGACATGGATCATTGCAAGTAACAATGGTCCTGAATATATGGAACGTTGTCTGACTGGAAAAAGGAGTTCATGGAGCTAATTAGATGGCCTCAATTTTAGCTTTACTGATCCAGCGATAGTTTGATAAAACAAATTGTTAATCTTTGTACTGATGAAAAAGTGGACCACACTTGTATTCTGTATCTCTGTTCTTGGGATCATTGCAGGAGGCTGTATTGATGAACTTGTTCCCGTAGACGAAAAAACGAGCTCTAAAGATGTAGCTGCCTACGAGTTTGAAGCCTTCCTGAACAACAGTTTCGTCGACGGTGAGTTCATACCCACAAGCACGTTCTACCTTTCAGGCAGCGAGGAGACAAAGGCAGTCTATATAATGCATAATGGATCAATGATCGATATTATACCGCTGGAAGACCTCAGTTCACCGGACCAGCAACCTGTAAGCAATATCGTGGTTGTCGGAAATTACACAAGGTCGGCAAATGTTTCTGCACAACATTTTATAGAACTGTCCCGGTCAGGAGAAGCTGCTGATATAAATTATACCCTGACAGAGGACGTAATAAGAGGACAGAAGCACATCTATATAGAATTCAGTGAACCGGTCACAGGATTTGTAGCATTTTCCCTGGCCACACCCATGGGGCAGGACTTCCTGCATGTGACCACCCCCCCATCAGTGGTGCGTTTTGTCCTTCCTGAAGGTCATACCACAGGCAACCCCTTCATCGGCAAGACCAATCCCGAACCAGATGAAATATATTATGACCGGAAGAACAGGGAGAACCTGGTATGGACCAATGAACTGGTATATACAAGCAGTATCCTGGAAAGCCTGCAGGAACTATCCGGAGAGAACAACTCCCAATTAAGAGAAGTCCCCCGGGCGATCAGCGTTAAGTATTATTCGGAATCTGCTCCGCGGGGATTGATCATTGCTGCGGGGGTCCTTGGCCTTGCAGCATTACTTGTCCTTGCAAGGTACCAGCGTGAAAAAAAGAGGCTTGCCAGGATAAGAGAAGAGATAGAGAGCGGGTTTAAGACCAGGTAGGGAAGATGAAGAGAGTGAGACCGTTCCTTCACATTTTCCTTACAGGGCATCTCATAGTTCGAAGACCATACCGTCATAGGCAAGAGGATACTCTTTTATTGCCTCTTCGTGAGGTTTGAAAAAGTGGCTGAGGTGAGTGAACACCACCTCTTTTGCCCCTATTGCACCCGCAAGGTCCATGGCCTCGGCGGTGTTCATATGTTTCTTGACCTCTACCGTAGGGGGGACTATTGCATCAGCGATCAAAAGGTCAGGTTCATTTATCAGATCCATGCTCCTTTTTGGGATCTCTCTCTGTGTATCCCCTGTTATGACCACTTTCCTGTTCCCGTCCCTGATAATGACACCAACCGGGTTTTCCACAGGAGGGTGCACAACCTTGAACAATGTGAATTCAAGGCCTATCAGTTCAAAGGACTCATACATGGGTACGTAATGCTTCCTTGGCCTTAGGAACTGCAGATAATCAATGATATAATCCAGTGTTTCCTTCAGGCCGTAGACGTCCACGTTGTACTGGACCCTGTGGAACTCGGCAAAACCTGCGAAATGATCATAGTGTCCATGGGTCCATATCACCCCATCCACACGACCTATGCCGCTTTTCAGCATCTGCCAGCGAAGGTCAGGTCCCGTATCAACAAGCACCGAACCATGATCCGATTCCACCAGGACCGCACATCTTGTCCTGCGGCTTTTACCGCCTTTATGGGCAGCCATACAGGTCCGGCATTTGCACCCGATAACCGGGGTTCCGGCTGCATCGCCTGTACCCAGAAGAGTGATTTTCATAGTGCACCTTCACATTGTAGCATCGTACTCGTTCGTCTTGAGCACAGCTCTTTCATCAAAGGAGGCAACCGCACTGAGCATGTCCTTCTGCGTCAATTCGGTGCGTTCGTTAACAAGTGCACTGAGGACACATTCCCTGATCACCATGCGCAGGTCAGAACCGCTGTAACCGTGGGTGAGAGAAGCGACCTCCATGGTGTCAAAATCCCCTTTGATCTCCTTTGTAACTATATCAAGTATCTTCTTGCGCATGTCCGTATCAGGAAGAGGGAACTTCATGATATCATCAAAACGCCGCCATGCAGCAGAATCAAGCATCTTCGGATGATTGGTTGCCGCCAGCAGCAGGACACCGTCGTTTGTCAGGCTGATGTCATCTATGGCCTTGAGAAGGGTATTGACAGCCCTCTTAAGCGCTGCATGCTCATCCGAGGAGCGGGTCTTTGCAACAAAATCGAACTCGTCAATGAAAAGTATGCATGGGTTAAGCCTTTTTGCAAGGGCGAACACCCGGTCGATATTCTTTGCCGTTTCACCAAGGTACTGGTCGGTTATCATGGACAGCCTCACTTCCACAAAAGGGATTGCAAGGTGTTCTGACATGGCCCTGGCAAGTGATGTCTTTCCGGTACCCGGCGGGCCGACCATCAGTATCTTCCCCACATCATAGAGGCCGATGCGTTTCAGGTAATCCCTGTACTGAATGGCCTTAACTATTTTCCTGACCTCTTCTTCCTGTTCGGCTGTCAGAACGAATTCCCTGAGTGTCTGCGTTACATCTTCGGGAGCAGTTATCTGGACAAGTTTTAACATGTCCACTCCGCCATCTTCCCTGGAGATCTCCTCAATAAGGGATTCGATCCATTCCCTGTCAACTTCTTTTGGCCTTACCTTCGACTTCGCGCTTTCATAGTCGGCACCATCTGTCCTCTTCTTTTCATAATGATAGGCAAGTGCCGGGTTGTGTGCTATCTTTTCCATTGAGCTTTCCCTTTTCAGGAACCAGTCGACTCCCACTTCAAGGGCTGTGATCCTGACAGAGAAATCACGATCATCTACTGCAACAAACGGAAGCGGTTTCAGCCTGACGTTCACATCGTCTATATCAAAGAGCTTTTCTATGTCTGCCACCTTTACCATGACAGGTTTTTGAACAGTCCGGTGCTCCCTGCTCCAGTAGAATTTACGTATTTGTTTTGGAAGGTCGTTTACATCCAGTTCCGGATACTTGTTATATACCTGTGCAGTAAGCAATAGTTCAATAATATCAACAGTTATGTCGGACATGTTCTTACCTGATCAGAGAAATTGGGTTAATACCTGTTGGAAGTGAAATCGTTCAGACATTATATGTATTGCTTCATTTCAAATATATCTTTTGTATAGAAGTGGTCGAATGATAAAGGCCCTCAGATCAGCTCCAAGACCTACTTTTTCCGACCAGACGACATTCCATCATATTCAGGATAGTTGTTGCTTGCACTGGTCCGTGTACTGGGCAGATGAGCCTCAAAAATATTCCATACACGGGATTTACACGTATCTGTTTTTTTGTTTCTTTTAGCTTCCAGTATTACCATGGATCCATGTTGATCGGTGCAGACATATGCCTTAAAAAAAATGAAAGAGTACCGGGTTTAATGAAAAGGGAACAGATACTAAAACTGAAATTCTAATTAGACAGTATCTGATGGGTTACCTGGTAAATAAAAAACACAGCCTCGCCTGTAAGGTCCCGCCACCCTGGTGATATGGCCCGGCTAAAACTCAAACCAAGCATATAATACCTGCTGAGGGTTCATAGACTTCCCCGTTGAGGACCAGTTTTTCAAGGATCTGCTCAAACCTCTGTCCTTCAATACCATGCTCACCTGCAAGACACTTCAGGGACACAGCATCCATCTTCCCTCCCCCCGAGCGCAGCAGGTCCAGAATAAGAAGATGCTTATCCCGCGTATGTACCGCAGGTTTTCTCCTGTCCGTAAAATCCTTTGTCCGGACACCAGATCCTACGGCTTCCCTGTCCATGGCTTCTTTTGATGGGGTTTCTGAAAAGACAGCTTCAAGGTCCTGCTCCCGGCCATACAGTCTTGCCTGGAGAAACGTCCTTGTCGAGACGGCCTCTTCCAGATCGTCAGATGTCATGAATAGACGCAGCTTACTGATCACCAGGCTCGAACCGCATTTCTGGCACCGGGTCCTTTTAGCGCCTGCAAGTTCGATTATCTGTGCATGCTCCCGGCATTTCGGGCAGACTATGACTCCGAAGACGGCCATGCTGAATGCAAGGCGTATCATATATAAATAATAGTTCCACACATAATTCTGAGTCCGGAACGGGTCATGATAGATATGATACGCAAGGCGGCCATTGATGATATCCCTCAAATTGTACAGCTGGAGGATGCTTGCTTCCCGGTCCCATGGCCGGACTTCCTCTTCAGGGCCCATCTTGGCAACCCGGGATTCGTGGTCTACGAAAAAGAAGGAGAGATCCTTGCTTATGCCATTATCGGGGACTCCGACGGAAAGGCCCACCTTCAGAACATTGCCGTGCATCCGGACCTCAGAAGGCAGGGAATTGGCACTGAACTGCTTGAGTGGTGCATAGACCTTGTAAAACTCTGCGGATATAAAGAGATGGTACTGGAGGTAAGGGAGAAGAACACCGGCTCACAGGCATTTTATGCTGACAGGGGTTTTGAGATCAGAGACAATGTCAAAGCCTACTATCCTGATGATAATGCTATCGTCATGGGAAAAAGGATCTAGGGGCTTTACGCTATTTCCCGAACCTTCTCTGCCTTTTCTGGAAATCCCTTATTATCCTCAAAAGGTCCAGCTTCCTCATATTGTGCCAGTTGACATCAGTGAAATAAAGTTCAGAATATACTGCCTGCCATATCAGAAAGTCGGACAGATGCCTGCCACCTGAGCGTATGAAGATATCAGGCTCATGTTTTACTTTCAGGCGGGATTCAATGGTCTCTTCAAATATGTCGGATGAGCTCATCTTCCCGTCCCTGACATCGGAAAGTATGGAAAGCACTGCCTTTGTGACCTCTTTTCTGCCGCCGAAACCCACGGATACATAGACCAACATCTTCATGCCCTCTCCCTTAAAACGGAGCTCTCCGTCATCGGAATAGACTTCAAAGCCGATCTTCGGAGCTAATTTCGGAAGGAAATCGCCCAGCTTTTTCACAAGCCTTTCGACCATTTCAGACCTGAGGCTCTCTTCGGCATCGAGCACATCGACATAGATACTGGCCACCCTGATATCCAGCTGGCAGCACCAGTAAATGTATTCTTTTAATTTCAGAAAGCCATTGGGATGTGAAAGGTCTTTTTCCGAAAGTACCAGTGATACATGTTCGGGAACATCTACAGAAGAATCTGATATCTGATTAAGAAGATAGTTCTCATAAAGAGAGTTGATTATGTTCATGATCGGCCCGGACCCTTCGTTGTCATGTCCTCTTCATCTGGCGGTCGATACTATCTTCACAACATCACCGTCGTTGAGCTCATGTTTTTCCCCGAGACGCATTTTTGTCCGGGCGTCCACTGCATAGAGGAAGCTGTTGCCTATATCCGAATGCACCTTATAGGCAAGATCATGGGCCGTAGAACCTTTCTTCATGAGGAAGGCATCCGGCAGCATACGGTCGTTCTTATCCGTCCACTTCCCCTCATCCTCTACAGGATACACGATGATCAGGTCGAGCAGTTCGAACACTGCCCTGTTGATACATTCCTGAATGCCGGTGCAACCCATTTTTTCGAGAAGTGCGTGCACCTTTTCCAGGCCTTTTTTCTGAGCAGGGCTGAGCTCTTCGCTCAGGACCGTGAAGCTGCCATCGCCTGGAACATATTTGATGGCGCCGCTGCTGGCTGCGGATCTTAGCACGAGTTCTGCGGCCGCACTTGTCGGTACCACTATCTGGTCCAGGGACTGCAGATCGCTGACAAACTCCCCCGGGGCTATGTCCGCCTTGTTGGCTGCTATTATCATAGGCTTGCTTATCATGCGTATGCCGTCACAGAGACGGACAAGATCCTCATCGCTCCATTTTACATGGTTGTGTTCAAGCCTGCACTCCGCAAGTGAGCAGAGGACCTGGTGTTCATCCACACCTGCACCTGCAAGTTGCTCAGCGAGCACTTTCTCGATCTTGAGACCTTCGGCCTGTATCTTGCGCGCAAGCCTATCCCAGTTGCGCCTGACTATACCAAACATCCACATGGTTATTTCCCGGTTAAGGAAATCGACGTCCTCCATGGGGTCATGACCACCCACACCCACAGGATTGCCTTCGATATCCGTACTTCCGGAGGCATCGATCACATGGATGATCGCCTGCGCCTGCCTGAGCTCATCCAGGAAGGAATTGCCAAGCCCCCTCCCCTGGTGGGCATCGGGTACAAGCCCTGCAACATCGATGAGCTCTATGGGTACGTAGCGAATGCCTTCGACACAGTGCCCGCAACGCTTGCTGCGCTCAATACAGGGGCACCCGGCGCGCACATAGGTGACACCTTTGTTTGCATTGATGGTAGTGAAAGGATAATTTGCGATCTCAACGTCCGCCATTGTCGCGGCCTTGAAGAATGTGGATTTCCCCGCATTGGGTTTTCCTGCAAGTCCTATGGTCATTGACATGCTTAACTAATCACTGTCGCAGGATTTAACTTTTATCAATGACCAAAGCTTATGTAGCGGGTATTCAGTGCTCTTTTAACCGATAATGTTTATATTGGAGAAAGACATTAGAACAGAAACCTTGTGTCCCGGTAGGGTAGCGGATATCCTTGAGGCCTGCGGAGCCTTAGACCCGAGTTCGATCCTCGGTCGGGACGTACTTCTTCTTTTTCCTACGTTTTGCTTATTAGATACACATTAACGTCAAACGTATCTATATTACATGAGATTCCCCTTTTGTTGAAGCCTGACTTCCGCCTTTTTAAGCGCATAAATCCATCTTTTTCAAGATATCCTTTTGCTTCCTGGTGATTTCTGTAACAATCACTTCTC
>JAFGCK010000133.1 GCA_016932675.1 Methanosarcinaceae archaeon
CAGAACATAACAATGGTGGGAAGGGAGGTTACCGATTCTATACGGATGAAGGCACAGAGGTCTATAGGTACGTCACATGTGCTGATCCTCGACTATCTGCAGGCTTCCAATGTGGTCAAGGGTGCGACAGCATCATCTGCTGCGTTACTGGCAGGAAATGAGGCGGTGATAAACACTTTAAAGGCATATTTACAGCCGATGTGCGGTACTCCGCCAAAGAAGCAATCACTTTCGGATATTGATAAGAAATTACTTTACATGCTGTACACAGGTATCAACGACATTCAGAAGCTTACCTTCTTTACAGGGGCTGATACCCAGACGCTGGCTGACAGTTTCAAGAGCCTGAGGGATCAGGACCTATGCGATAATTCGGGAACCCTGACAGAAGAAGGGAAGAAACAAATACAGGAGCTGATGTGAAATGTGCATTTCAAGTTCTGGCTGTCATGGGAGGTCCAGTTATGAGTGATATGCCTCCCGGTTTGCCGCCATTCATGACCAGTTCGTCCGGAGGTCCGCCTGCGATGTCCGAAGCCAGTTTTGCGCAGTCAATGGGTGCCTTTGGTACGCTCCTCAAGGTTCAGCAGAACATATGTGAGAGGTTCCCCGGGTCGAGGGTCCCATGGAATGAGACACGCAGGTTCCTGAAGTGTTTTACAATAGATGCTATCAGGTCCAATCCGCTCTACAGGTTCCACATGAGACTTTTCAATGAGATAGGGCTCGGGTCAATGCAGCTTATTTCCTATGCGCCGATGAACTATATCTTTGCTGTTGCGAACAATCCAATATGCAACTGTTATCCTGCACTGAACAACCAGAAGGTATGTGTTGCCACTACTGATGCCCTGCACCGCTTCTTTAAGGAGGAACTGGAGCTTGAATGTTCAGTTGAGGAGATCGAGTGTATCAAGAACGGTGATCCTGTATGTAAGTTCAGGGTAGCATTACAACCCATATCTGCCTATCAGATAATGCTGGATGAGGCGGATAAGATGATCCTTTCGGGAATCCGGCCGCCTGTTGACCAGAATGAACTGGTTGAAAGGGTGAAGGTCCTGACGGTGTACAAACTACTGGACAATGGCAGGCTTTCTGAGATAGGGAATGCATACATGCAGTTCGCAGGGAACATGAACGCCCGGGAAAGGGCATTCGATCCTCCCTGGAGAACGCAGGAAGAGATAGCTGCTGTTGCTGCAAAGCACAGCACCTTCGGGGCGGCCTTTGGTGAAATAGCGCAGAAGCTGCAGAATGCCCAAACAGGGCAGGCACAATCCCCTGAAAAGGCGGGAACCGTAAAAGATCCTCAACTGCAGGAAGAGGCAAAGAAGGCTGATAGCTTTGCCGAACTTATGGCTAAAATGAAGAAAAATAAAGAGGCTTGAAAATGCCAGGTTTCAGAAAAGATCCAGTCTACGATGATCTTTCAGGTTTCATCGGTATGAATGTCCGTGTGATCACGCGAAATTCACATTACAGAGGACAATGTGTTAAAATAGATGGTGCCAGCAACAATGTGCTGCTGAATAACGTGCTACAGAAGAACGATGTCGGATGGATCGATATCAGTGACCGTATGCTGCTCATGGGTTCTGCGATAGAATCGATCTATATCGAGAAGAGCTTCCCTTTTGACAGTAATGAGTCCCTGGTCCTGGCCATAGAGAGGGGCGATATGATGGAACTTGAGACCGGATCTCTGGATCTGGAGGTGCTGGGATGAGCAGGGAAGTAAGAATACCTACCGGTATCGCGGGTCTTGACAGGGTTATCGAAGGAGGGGTCCGCGATAATACCACGTTACTTGTAGTAGGTTCCAGCGGTACCGGAAAATCTACATTTGCCATGCAGTATCTGACCTATGGGCTGGAACATGGTGAGAACGCCCTGTACATAAGTATGGAAGAACCTCCCGAGCAGATCCTGCGTGAGGCAAGGATGCTTGGCTTTAACCTGGACAGGTTCTATGAAAAAGAACTTTTCTTCTTCCATTCCAAAGGCAGGGATTTCGTAAAGCTTGTCGACGAACAGCTGCCTGCACTGGTAGAGGCGAACAAGAACTTCTCGGTCAAGACCCGTGTTGTCATCGATCCGCTGACACCTCTTATATGGGCAATAAACGATAAACAGGAACAACGTGAGATCATAACCAAGCTCTTCTATACAATGAAACAGCTGGGCCCTGTCCTGATAACCACCGAAGAACATGCAGCTCCCGGTGAGACCATAGGCGAGGATGTACTGATCCCTATCTATATGTCGGACGGTGCTGTGCATCTGACCTACCGTCCCATAGGCGGTGCTTTCAACAGGGCGCTGGAAATCGTAAAGATGCGTGCCACAAGGCATGGCGAGGAGGTATACCCCTACATCTTCGTGCGTGGTATGGGGGTTGTTGTAAGGACGACCCCGCTGGTATCTGCAGAGGATATGCGCAAGTACGATGACCTGTTCGATAAGGCTATAAGGACGGCAGCTGATCTGGGGGCCAGTGAGACTGTACTGGAACGCCTTGCCTACGTAAAGGAAAACTGGTCATATCCGTTCTCGCCAAAAGAGACACTGCAGATCTTCTTCGAATCCCAGGGGCTTACCGATGCCCTCACAAGAGAGGAGATCGCCCGGAGAAAAGAAGAGAGCAGGCCTTCTGACATACAGCTTGACATAGCTGAGCTGACCGCAAAGGAGCCTGCTACAACTATGCCTGAGATGCCCGATGCAAATTCAGGCGATGCCGGGGATGAAGGGCTGATAGAGATAGAAGACCTCCGTGAGCTGGAAGAACTGATACAATAGATCGATAAGATATGGTGAACCAGGTGGCCAGAAAGACAAAGGATGATCTGGAAGATGTATCTCTTCTGAAGTTTGCCCTGGTCTCTCAGTTAAAGAGGACCTATAATTCCAGTGAGGTTGACGTATTGCTATTTGCAGGTGCTGATGGCAGGATATATGCTTCATATATCCCTGAGAGCATAGGGCCGAAGATATTCGAGCTGACCAACCTGATAAGCCACAACCTGCTACATGTAAGCCAGCAGCTTGCAATGGGTCTTCGTCAATCTGTAATTGAATATGATTTCGGGACCGTTATATTCTCATCGGTGGGAAGGGGTGCGCTGCTGATATCCCTTTTTACGGGGAAGGCTGACCTTTCGGAAGACATGGGCAGGATAGAGGTAGCCAGACAGGTCGTACAGCATATCTTCGAACAGCGGCCCATGACCAGCAAGCAGCTGTCAGTTTATTCTGATGAGGTTGCTTCTGAATTGCGGGAACTCTCAAAGATAGTTTTTAATGAGATGTATACCCAGTCGTCAGAGTATAAAAAGAACATGGAAATACTTGCCGATATCAAGGAAAAGATAACAGGTGTAATGGGCAGGGGCGAGGTCGAGCAGGTGCTTGCAATGGCCTTCAATGAAATAGCCTCGTCTCCCAAGTGGATGACCGAAGACCTCTGGCCTTTACTTGTTGAGATGATCATCAGGGATCAGATACGTCCGTTACATGGTGATTATGTTGCTGATGTGTGTGAAGCCGAATGGATCCCTGATATAAAACACAAGCTGGAGTCATTTGTATGAGGTGCCATAGTGAACGATGAAAAAGACAGGCTTCCCGAATGTCCTGAAAGCGGGATCGATACAGCAGACCCTGATAACGGTGTGTCCGTACCGTCCGGCGGGGGAGATATCACGGATCAGCATGTTCCAGTTTTCCATGCTGATGGATATGAATGTCGGGAAGACGGGCTCATCATCTGCACCGGACCAATGGAAAAGCCTGCGAGGACAGATCCTGAAAGGACAGATGACATTATTGTCCCGGAGATGCCCGTAAACGAAGAGGTTCTTCCGGATACAGGGATTCCTGAATATAAAAACGATGAACTGGATGACGGGTGTTCCGCTGTCCGGGATAAAGCAGGGCCTCAAGTGATAGTTGAATATGAAAATATGGAATATCCTCATGATCTGCAATTATCGGTCCTTGAAAATAATTACGTTCAACTGGAAGAAAAGTATCTGGAATTGGAGCTCAGGTTCGCAGAACTCAATGAAAGAATAGATAAGGACCTGGACGAACAGTCGGGAACAATATCATCTATCTGGGATGAACTGTCCACAAGGTCCGGTCTGAACGAACTCAGGCAATTGAGGCAGGACTTCGATGCATTTTCCAAACGTCTCAGAAGGGTCGTAAAAGCGGAGGATTCTATCTCTGCCGAGACACTTGATGCTGCAAAGGTTCCTCCTGATGTGCTTGAGATAACATACGCAAAGACCCTGAACGATCTGTACAATGCAATGCTGAACATCTTCGGTGACAGGGAATCTTCCGAGATCGTTGAGAATACCAGGGACAAAGTGCGCAATTTCAGCGCAGGCGTTGATTTTTTCAGGTTCGAGAATGGTGTTTTCCAGGTCAAGGGTCTTTCAGAGGCCACTTCAGCTAAGCTGGTTTCAGTAAAACAGATCCATGCAACATACGTGGAATTATTCAAACTGTTATCCCAGCATGTTCCAAACTATAGTTCACAGGATTTCAGGTCCTTCGTAGAGACCGGAAGCCGTGAATATACAGTTGAGAAGGTAGTGGCTCATGAACGTTCCATTGACAGTATGTGGTCTAAGATAAACAATGCTGCATGTGAACTTTCCAGCCTCACAGAAAATGTGAGATTCATGGTCGAGTTGCAGAACACCCAGCTGGAGGACATCAGTTCAAACTCAGCGAATATCGAAGAGATGGGTGTCCGGATCCAGAATATTTCAAAGGCTGTCAATATACATACCAGGGCATTGAAGAAACTGAATGGAGCTATGGAACCACTCATATCCGGCAACAACTTAAGAACAGATGGTTTTACGGCTGCGGATGCGGGTATGTCCAGGCCCGAGGAAGACCTTGGCCTGAAAGCAGATCGTAGTGAGCTCCTTCTTATCTCGGATTCCCTTGCAGCATTCAGGGAAGAACTTAAAGGATCACTTGAATCGATACAGCACCAACAACGATCGATGGTAAGTATCGAAACGGTGAACAGTCTGCAGGCCGAACTTATGCAGTTACGTGAACAGGTGGAGAGTTTAAAGCGTCCCGGGCCAGCTGAACCTGACATCATGGTACCTGAGATGGCCATGGAAGGTATTGCTGCTGAAAAAGCTTTTATGGAATATCCGGCCGAAGGTTACGAACGATCGATACTTGAAGAGCTGGCATCCCTTGGCCCCGCAACCCTGAAACAACTGGAGAAGCAGTTAAATTCAAGAGGCTTTGCTACTGGTTTTGATGAACTCTCTTTTGTTATTGAAAATCTGGAAAATACGCAGTTGTTGACATCTTTCAAGAAGGGCAGGTATACCTACTTCTGCTTGAAAAAGATGGCAAACATCTGAATTACAAATGTGATCAATATGTCGATCGATGGCATGTCTGTATTGCACAGAGCCGGAAGTATCTCTTACGGGCTGATCTGTTCAGAGTCTGTGGTGGATAGCCTTGCGATCGAAGTTGGACTGGCCAGTATATCCGGTTTCAACTATTTCCATACGAATTTCGGTATGCCCTATGATTTTCTCCTTAAAAGGTCAGTGAGTTCCGGACATGCCCTGTTTGCAGCTATTGATGACCGGAACAGGCTCCTTGGATTTGCACGATTTGAAAAGATAGCAGATGATGTTGAAAGGATGCACAGGGGAAAGAAGAATGTTGTCAGGCGTTCAGTCCACTTGCTTCGGAGTATAGAGGTCCACCCTTCCTTCAGGAAAACAGGAATAGGCCGTTTGCTTTTTGCAATTGCAGTAGAGAGCCTGCGGTCAAATGTAATAACCATGCCTGACAATACTGGTGCAGCCCGCTTCTTTAAAGAGAAGCTCATGTTTGAGGCGATCAGCGAAAATGATCCTACGGTATCAGCGCGCTATAAAGATTACCTGATCCTCCAGTATCCCAGGGCAAGGGCAGTTCTGAAAACAGTTGCAGAGAACTATCCACGAATGGTGATGCCTGAACTGGTCGATACCTATGAATCCCTGCTCTTCAGGATGAACATGGGGAAGCCGATATCCAGAAAGGAAATCCTTACATTCGAGTCCCTTCTTACGAGTTCGAGTCATCTGCTTGACGGGAAGCTTTTGAACGAAATGAACCTGTTACTAAATAATTTCATGACCGGTCACTAGAACGGCGATCTGGTATTTTCATGACCTGGGTGCTTAAAGTTTGCGGCTGGCTGAGCACAGGGAGTAGAAAAAGCTCCTGGCTCAGGCCGTGGGAAAGGTCACCAGTTATGAAAGGTGAAAAAACAGTACGTATGCAGCCTGGCAATATTATTAAGAAGTATAGCCCGTGAACCTGAGGTTTGCAATGATCGAAGAACTATGTCTTTCTTTGCCTGTTATTCACCTGCACTCTTTTATCAGGTCTATTCCCTGCTGACCGATCATAAATGCATGTTCCCCTGCCACGAAATCACTTCCCCGTGTCTTAACTATTTCGAGATAGCGGTGAACATCCTTCCCTTCCTTCTTCCTTTTAACTTCAAGTATCGTGTCGACCATATAGGACCAGGTGCTGGAAATAACTTTGTCTTCAGGTATCTCTCCGGTTACCATCAGTATGATCTCTTTTTCCTCGAATTCATAAAAAAGGTTCTGGATAAATGTTCTAAGCTCACATCCCCTGAACTGCCGCTCTTCGAAGGTACTCTCGATCTCCGCAAGAATGGTTATCGGATCAATAACGACCCTTGAAGGCATGGTGTTCAACACATGCTCACATATATATTCAAATATGGAAAAATCACCCATTGAAATGGTCTCAGCACTGATCGGGAATATTCTGAGTTTTCCGGACTCGATCACTTCCTCTGAGAAAAATCCAAAGGATGAAAGTGATCTTATGATCTTTGCCCTTGATTCGGAAAGCAGTGATATGTATACGCAGTTCTCCCCATTTTTTGCAGCTTCGAACAATGAATGAAAACAGATATTCGTTTTACCAGTGCCTGTGCCACCGGCTATAAGGATCGTAGACGGCCGGATGAATCCTCCGCAGAGTATCTCGTCCAGCCCGTTTATATAAGATGAACTTCGCATAAAAATATCCCAAAGTTCATATGCTGTATTAATTTATATAAAGGTTTACCTGTTCTTTCAGCCGGACCTGATGAGAGCGTCTGATCAAAATTGCAGCTTAAAACCTTTTTCTTATTTGATTAGGTGATCCTCAGCATTCTTTCCCCGGGCAAGGATCTGCGTCGATCGGCACGGGTCTATAGTAATGCCGGGACCAAAAAGTTAGCAAAAGGCAGTATCTGCGCAGATGCTGCGTTGATCGTATCTGAAATATTTCTGAGCTGATGGGTATTATCAGAGGACAGAACAATGCGGACCTGCACCAAACTGATGAATGAATACTGTCCGGCTGGAATGGGAGGGTCCTGAAGCTAATTAGAAAGCCTCCGTAAAAGATATGGAAAACTAAGTAGACTTATATATAATCACATCTATTAAATTTATTGAAAAGCAGAAATATCACTTTATCGTGTTGATAGCCATGTCTGATTCACAAAATAATAATGATGTTCTGGAGTATCTGTATGATATTGACAGGCGCTTGAGATCAATAGAGTCCCGTCTTTCAAAGCTTGAATCATATTCATCCCCACCAATTGAAGACAAGATGGCTGTTTTTCTCACAGTTCCTGACTCCATAAGAAAATCATTATTCGCCGTTTCTAAATTGGAGTCCTGCACAGCGGACGAAGTAAGTCTTGTGACTGGGAGGCACAGGTCCATAGAGAACAAGTACCTCAATGAACTGTACAGGGGTGGATGGCTTGAGAGGGAAAGGAAGGGCAAAAAGATCTACTATTCCATGAAGAAAAAAGCTGCTCAGGAAAAGGATAACTATTGGTCTGCTGTCGAGGAAGTAGAAGACAGGCTTGACCAGCTTCTGGGGTGATAAGTATGCTGCTGAGTTTCCATTCATATAAAGGAGGCACTGGAAAGACTACCCTTGTAGGAAACCTTGGAGTGTTGCTTGCAATGGGTGGCAAGAAAGTGTGCATTGTGGACACAGACGTGAACGGGCCGGGTATTCACTCACTCTTTGATATCAAATATGATATGACACTAATAGAGTTCCTTCAGGGCCGATGCAGGGCAAAAGATATCGTCTATAAGCATGGTGACCTTGAACTCTACATAATACCTGCAAGGGCATGTGAGGAAGATCTGTCCTCATTCTTCAACACGCCGGCAGAAGCCAGGGAAAAGATGTCCGGGCTCATAAATATCTTACAAAAGGACTTTTTGATGGACCACATACTTTTCGATTGCAGTCCGGGCATAAACCGCTCCAGTTTGCTGACAATGAATCTTGTGGATAAGGCCTCGATCATTTCCACGGTCGATGTGCAGGACATACGCGGAACCTATATACTTTCCGGTATGGCAGACAAGTTAGGCACAAGGGCTAACCTGCTTTTCAACAGGACACCCAGGGATAAGCAAAAGGAGATCGAAGACGTGATGGAAGATTTCAGCAACAAACTTGGCGCCATCCTACTGGGGTCGATAACATTTGACGATCACGTTGCGCGTGCCTGGTCCAGAAAGCTTGTTATGGAAGATGATCCGGAATGCGATTACTGCCGGCAATTAAAAGCGATAGCTGAAAAGCTGGTATGATCCGGGCTCATCCTATTCCCGATCTTGCTGGTGCTTATGGCAGGCACAGTTTCAGGAAATGCTGAACTCCCTGACCCTTTCGCCGACAATTTCATCAAGTTCTTTCTGCTCTTCGGGCGTCAGCCTGAAAATATCTTTGATCTTTTCCATCTCAGTGCCAGTGTCTGAACCGGCCGGTGCTGTGTTAAATTGCCACGGGTCCTTCTGTTGTGGCAGGTTATTGCTGCTGTGTTCTGATATGCCGTTCTTGTCAACATTGAATATATTGTCAAATGATCTGAATAGATAGTGTTCGGGATCGTAATTGAAGGGACCGGCTTTGAAAAAAGAGAGTACTGTTCGGTTTTGTTCCCTGCTTCTTCTGAGGAGTATTGAAAGGAACCTTGAGCAGGGGTCCCTGCCTACTCCCCGTGCCAGTTCTTCCAGGCTGTCAAGGACTATGCAGTGATCTTTTCCTCCGATAAGCCTTTCCAGTTTGATCATAGTGTTAGTTAAATTCCTTGAAATGCCAAGTGGAATGATCTTTTGTCCGAATGATGGCGTTATCAGGCATGCAGGCCTGTCCCAGTACATGTGGATCATTGCACCATTAAAAAAATCCCATTGGCAAAGAATCAGGTCCTGCGGACTTGCTGGTATTTCCATTTTTTCTGTATACAGAAAAAGCGAGTTTTTGCCTTTAAGGGTTTTAAGGACATCTTCGGATAGCTGAAATTCTCTTCCATTGTTCATGTGTATGGCTCAGCCGCTATTTCTGCTATTATATTAACTCCTGATATAATATTAATATACTGGTGGACCGCACATATGTTTAAGGAATGTCGGACATTGTTCAAACTTTTAATATTCTTATGTGCTGATGTGACCTCCCCTTAAGTC
>JAFGCK010000134.1 GCA_016932675.1 Methanosarcinaceae archaeon
AATGATTTTATTATTCTATATTAGTGTTTCGTTTTTCCTTTAAAAAATCTGTTTTGATATAACTCCTTTTGTCAAAAGGAATTATATTATGCCATTTCTTCCTGGTTATATTTATGAATTAATTATTTTATTGTGGATATTTATTTAAAAACAAATCATCCACTCACCGACACTTTCTGGTATAAGGAAGTAGTAACTAGAAAAGAAGTGCTGCTACAGATCTATGAGATATAAAATAATTCTAAAAAAGTACAGAAATGATAGGTTTTTGTTCTGCTGTGGCAGGATTGTCACTGATGCATTACGAGACTTCCTTTGTCCATATCATCGTTCTGATCGGACTATTCGATGAATACCATTGCCGCTATAACGGTTGTCCATTTGCCGTCAACGTCCCCAAGGGCAGTCTGGCAATAATGTGTTGTATCTATTATGTGCCCACTCGCCTTGTAGACCTGCTCTCTTTCGTGCCAAGCGGAGTTTACATCAAACTCTATCCCCAGGGTGGTTGCAAGCATTGTTGCAGCAAGGTCCTCAGCATACTCGCCTGCCTTTTCTTCATCTTCTCCGTATGGATGGTGCTCGGAGATGTAACCATAGTTCTGCTCGTTGACAGGAACAGCAGTACCCACAGCAGCTGAGACAAGCCTGTGTGGCTCGTTCGTGTCATTACGTGCAAGGACACAGTGAATGATCTCGCCTGCTCCCAATTCTTTTATTCCTTCTTCCCGCGGGACTATCTTACAGTTAGGAGGAAGTATGCTGGATACCGTGACAAGATTGAATTTCTCGATCTTTGCATCCCGTAAAGCAAGTTCGAATGAAGCCAGTCTGTCTTTGTGAACGCCGAAGCCTTTAGTTAAAAACGCCCTTTTAGGTGCCATATTAATTCTCTCTTTATGTTTGGACTTTTAAACCTTAATGCTCTATGTCTATATTGACCTCCACTTATACATGAACTTGTTTTATGAATCTGATGGTTATGAATGCGGTAAAAACCCCCTAAAGATGAATGGCCAGGGATTTAAGTATCCTCCCGATCAATCCCTGCAACCAAAGTTCACCCTGACATTGCAATAGATAGTTCTGCTCATTTCCATTTGGCCATATAGAGCCGCCAATACTTTGAAGGAAAAGAGGCCACATCAGAAAAGTACTTTTCATTTTTTCCCGGTTTTCAGGTTCATAAGACTTCATGATCCAGGTAACAGTTCCTGCGCCCGGGAACATTCAGGTAGTTACCCTTTTATACAACATCGGAAGGCTCTCTGGTAGTGACCTGGCATCATCTATTATAGTATATCCTACGTCAGAGAAAATGTTGTCCAGGTATTTTCCGGGATTCGAGTCCACTGTGATGCAGAAGAAGTGTATTCCCCTTGCATTTCCCTCCCCGATCGCTACCCGGGTGTCCTCTTCGGCAATACTTCCTTTGTATGCGCTTTCTCCCCGGGATGTATCGAAAGGCTCCCCATCTGAAAGCAGTATAAGTATCTTTGTTCTGGCTTCGATCTTTTCCAGTTTCCTGATGGAATGGCGGATCGCAGGTCCGAGCCTTGTGTTGGATACCGGTTCAAGCAGGCTTATCCGGCGTGCAACGGTGTCCGATAGTTCTTCTGCAAATCCCTTTATGACAAAGTACTCCACATCGTCCCTTGTCTGGCCGGAAAATGCGTAGATGGCATATTTGTCACCAATGCTTTCAAGGGCCTGGATCATGATGGTCAGGGAATCCTTTTCCACGTCCACTATGCTCTTCCCCTCATAACCCACCATCTTACGGGTGGAATAGCTGACATCTATCAGGAAAAGGGTTGCAACGTCCCTTTCATGCTTGTCCCATCTGAGATAGAGCCTGTCATCGGGATTTATCCCGCATTTCTTCTGTATCAGGGCATCGATGAAGGCATCGATGTCCACTTCTGTGCCGTCGGCCTGTTCCTTCATCCTGCGGAATGTTTCCGGCTTCATCCGGTTGAATACTCGCTTGATAAGTGCTATCTCGTTCCTGTAGTTCTTTGATGCTTCCTTATAGTAATCACTGGACATGCCGAGGGGCTCGATCTCGTTGACCGTACACCAGTCTGTTTTATAGTCATTGATCACAGCATCCCATTCGTCATAGCTGTAGCTGCCAAGCAGCTTCCAGTTCCTGTCAGTGACATAGCTGGACTGGCGTTTGACCTTTTCCTCTTTTGGCCTTTCCTGCTCCGCTGTCAGGTCGACCTCACTTTCAGGAATGAAATTCCTGATAATATTCTCATGTGACCTGGAAGACAGAGGGTCCTTCTTGCCATATGCCCCGATACCTACTCCTCTGTAGTCGATGTTCCTGAGCACCTTATACTCTATCTGGCTCAGAGGCCCCAGCTTTTCATCAAGCATCATATAGATCCTGAAGGCAGCATCAAGGCAATCGAGGATGCATGAACCTTTCCGGAGTACCCTCTCATTCAGCAAAGTCCCTGCCCTGTTCAGAAGTTCCTCTGTCCTTTTGCTGGTAGCGTAAACAGGTTCGTGGCCGGTTGAGATCCATAAAAGTGACTCCATGAACTCTTCAAGCTTGCCTGAGGGGGCAGGTCTTTCCAGAAGCATCTGGTGTCTTATCCTCTCAAGCTCTGAACGTACCCCTTTATAATTTTCCATTATCATGTACTCGACCCTGGCATCCTCAAGGATGCCCAGTATGGTTCCAGCCAGCGCTTCGTTGGGAAACAGCGCTATGATATCGGCAATGTCAATGACACCTAATGGCTGCCTCCCTGAAAGGCAGGTGCTTTTCATTCTGGTCGTGTACCTCCGTTTAATGTCTGCAATCAGTGCTGATGCATCTTCAAGGTCTATTGTGTGGGAACTGAACTGCACGTGGCCGACCTCATGCATTATGCTCAGCTTGTATATCTTGAAATTGTCCCCGAAATCACCGTATCTACTTATCCTGGGTGCAAGGTAGATGGTCCTGCCTGCAACAATAGGGTTTATGGCATCGGGCTCTTCATCTATCTGTATCGTTCGTCGGGAAAGGACGTTGAAACTGACACCTGACAGTCCAAGGGCGTAGTACCTGAGGACGCCGGCTACCTCGTTGAGAGCCGCGGATCCTGTAAGCTCTTCTATGAACTCCTTTGAGCTTTTGGACTTCAGAGAAAAATAAGGTCTTCCAAGAGGTGGATTCTCTTCAAAGACACCTATGCCGTTCAAGGCCCATTCTTCAAGCTCGCTCACGTTCAGGTCCTTAAGCAGTGAAGATGAATGGGAAAAATAATCGATTGCCAGGTCCTTGTTCTGGTCAAATATCTTGATTCCGGTGCCCGCCCATTTCCTGATACCTTCCGGTCCTGTGTCCCCGGAAGCATCCGGGAGATTCTCGAAGAAAATGCCTGCAAGCTGTCTGTCTTTATCAAGCAGCATGCGTGCGGTTGTGAGAAGCTCGCCGTGATACGTCGGGCTGCTCTTTCTCAGTGTATCAGTAAAGTTCCTGAAATAAGCGTTCCCAAAAGAAGGGCTCTCCTTTGAGATCTCCTCCCCTATCTGCACCCACTCATCGAATTTTTCCTTTGTAAGAGACTTCAAAGCCTGAGGTGAATGCTCAAAGTAGCTTTCCACACACTCAGGATTGATGAGTGCAAGCCGTATCCCTGTATCAAGTAAATACTCCCTTTCCTGTCGGCCATGTCTTTCCTCCAGGTGGTGGATGCCGTAATATCTGCCCAGTCCCTTGAAACTGCCGTAAATAAAAGCCTCAAGGGCAATTCTGTTGGTGGAGAGGGATTCCAGTGCCTTGTCTATCCATCCGGTGAGTTCTTCCATATCTATGGAAGCGATTATGTCAGGACCCCTGTTCAGAAAAGCAATTGCAGCATCACTATCGATTTTTGCTATCCTGGAAGCTTCGTTCACCCATACAGTATAATCCTGGTCATCCATCAGTTCCATCACACGGGGTGAGTTCCTGAACAGTGCGGAAATGGTCTTTTTATCATACTCTGCAAATGTATCAAGAGCTTCAAGCAGTGTCCTGGTCCTGTGTGGTAAGACCTGGAACAGCACCTCTGAACTCGAGCTGATGATATCGATAGCAGTTATCCAGCTGACCTCAAGCAGATCTCCGATGATACTGCACCACAGTCGGAAGTCCTCAGCCAAGAGCAGGGAATGCAAATGAGGCAGATCCTTGAAATACTCCTCGGCAACGTTGACATTAGCATCGGCAAATAACCTGCCGGCCGACACAAGCTCTTTGAAGTATTCAAAGTCCGTTGATACCACTACGTTACCTGTATACCTGAAATATGCTATTGACAGCCATTTACTGATCTTTGAGCAGGACATGCCCAGGTCTGTCCATCTCTCAAGAAGAAAAATGCCTCCTTTTTTAATTATCAGCACCGAGGAGTCAAAGAATCCTTCGCAGCAGGAGACACTCAATTCAGAGGTTCTGGAGGCAAGTTCAAGCCATCTGCTGAAATCCTCCTGGCCAGCAAGACCATAGATGAGGGGGGATGTCCTCAGGTAAGCAAGGATCACCCTTTTTCCGTTCTTCAGGAACCGGACACCTGGCTGCAGTATATCTTCCACTTCATTATATTGCAGTCCTTCGAACCGTTTCACCACAGTCCGGATGTCCTCCCTGTCAAGTTTTGGGAAGCGTGCCCCTATGAGTTCGAACAGCTCTTCTTCTGTAGGTCTGGCCAGGTCTGCACTATCTTTTGCCAAGACGTTCTTCACTCCATTATGGCATTGATTATCTCATCGATGCTCTGCTGCAGGTCAAGGTTATCGGTAATTGGTCTTGCCATGGCTATCCTGCAGGCTTCCCTGGGCTCTATGCCTGCATGTATCAGCTTGCCGGCATATATCAAAAGGCGAGTACTCACTCCCTCTTCAAGTCCATGATGCTTGAAGTTGCGTATCCTCTGGCCGATCTCAACAAGATCCTCTGCTATTTCCTCGCTTACCAGACTTTCATGGGCAACGATCTTCTTTTCAAGTTCAGCAGGGGGGTAATCAAAGTCTATGGACACAAACCTCTGGCGTGTGCTCTGTTTGAGGTCCTTGACAGCACTCTGGTAGCCGGGGTTATAGGAGATGGCAAGCATGAAATCGGGTGATGCCTTAAGTATTATCCCCAGTTTGTCAATGGGGATTATGCGCCTGTCATCCGTCAGGGGATGTATGACAACTATTGTATCCTTCCTGGCTTCCACAACTTCATCGAGGTAGCAGATGGCACCGCATTTGACAGCTTTTGTAAGAGGTCCGTCGGTCCATTCCACAGACTCGCCCTTGATAAGGTACCTTCCCACAAGGTCGGTGGTAGTAAGGTCCTCATGGCAGGCAACGGTTATCAGGGGGCGCTTCAATCTGTATGCCATATATTCCATAAAGCGGGTTTTTCCGCAACCAGTTGGCCCTTTGAGATTAACAGGCAGCAGGTTCCTGAAGGCTGCCGTGAAAATTTCCACCTCGTTGCCTACCGGCACATAGTATGGCTCTTCCTCGATGAGATATTCCTCAACAGGCAATTCCCTGGGTAAAGAACATTTTGCTGTCATGAACGATCCTCTGCTTATACCTGAAATTTGTTCTTACTTCTTTATATCAACTGTGCAGGGATATCCGGAATCGGCAGTACCATGACAAGGAAATAGCATGAACCCTGGATATTTTCTCAGATCAGTGCTTTGTTCTGCTTTTTCTCATCCCTTTGCTGATTTGCGCATCGACCTTCACCTTTCTTATCGCAAGGTCAGCCGCCAGTCCCCTCAGCATCCATCGAAGGGCTGATGCCTGGTCTTGCAACATGTCCGGGAACTCTTTCTTTGCAAGGGATGTAGCTTCCCTGCCTGCACGTTCTCGCAGCTCCTCTATATCCATACCTGAAAATGAGTCACGACCGCCGACCTTTAACTGGGCGAAAGACCTGAATCCGGGTGATGGCTGTGTATTCAGTTCATTTATTCTGAGACGCAGCTGAACCGTGATAGGAGCAGTGTTTGTATCAGCTATCACTTTCCTTTCTCCAGGTTTTGCCTGTTGTGACACAGACCCCTGCTTAGCGGCAGGCATTGCCAGCCTGTCGGCATCAGTGTTCTCATTCCTGGGAACCCATCTGTATCTGACACTCAGCTTATTCCTGTTTATTATTGAGTTTATACGGCTGTGGATCTCTGCAAGTTTTGGGTTGTTAACCTTCCATTTTCCTTCCATCTGGTTGATGACCAGCTTACTGTCCCCGCATATCTGCAGGGGTCCCCTGCCACCCAGGGCCAGGTAGTTCAGGATGCCTTCTTCAAGTGCAGTGTACTCTGCAACATTATTGGTATTAGCAGGGGAAGGTTTCTTTTCTTTGCTTCCTTCTGTGGAAGGTTTTTTGCTCTCCCACCTGATAACCCATCCAAATCCCATCCTGCCCCCAGGATTGGGGTCACAGGAGCCGTCAAATTTAAGCTGGTCCATTAAGTTCCGAAACGTTCTGATCGTTCTTCTAATTTGCCTGCGTCGATGTAACGTATGAATTATTTTGGGAAAATAGTAAAAACGGTGACCATTATCTCATACCCATGTATCCGGGTCCGGTATTTCGGTCCCGGTCCATGGGTATCGCCGGACAATTAAATGATCTGCGCGCTGTCTTGTAATGACAAAGCCGGAACCGGGATTTCTTTGTCTATGCTTCAACGACCCTGATGATGAAGTTCAGGGCTTTTCCTGCAAGTGGATGGTTCATGTCCAGTGTAACATGTTCATCATCGATCTCAGTTACCTTTGCAGGCATTTCATGGCCCTCGGGGGTTCTTACAAGCAGTAGCATTCCTGTACGGATCTCTATATCCGACCCGATGATATCTTTTTGAACCTTCTGTGCAAGTTCTTCTTTGTACTCGCCATAGGCATCGGCTGGCTCGATCCTGAACTCTTTCTCTTCCCCTGCTTCCATGCCCCTTACGGCTTCTTCGAAGCCGGATATGACCTGTCCTGCGCCCACTGTGAATTCAAGGGGGTTTTCATGGTTCTCAGAACTATCAAATACAGAACCGTCATCCAGAGTGCCGGTATAATCTATCTTTATCGTATCGCCATCTTTTATTGCCAATCTATCAACTCAATTTACTTTAAAACAAGCCTTAACTCATTCTATTATCAGGGAGGTCTCCCACTTTACTTAGGTGTTTTGCTGTCCCTTTACCGGGATAATGTTCAGCGGCATATGTCCGGTAAATGGAAGAGAGGCTTGAAGAATGCTTTGTTTTGGAATGATGGACCGGGGCTGTGAGGCAGGAATAAAGTATTTATTGGTTTTTAATTATATATTACTCGGATTATGACATAACGATGAGGAGCTGTTAAGGATACATTTTAGCTTATATTCTGATTTTTTGCTGATCTCCGGGCTCGCATTGTTATTGCTTGCCTTTTACATCAGACAGTTCAGAGATACAGATGGCGTGGATCATTTTTCTCTGTTCCTTGTAGCACTTGCTGTCTATTCGATATTCTATGCACTGGAAATATCCTCTGGAGAGCTGGAGACAGCACTTCTGTTCTATAAGATCCAGTATATCGGCATATCACTTATACCGGCATTCTTCCTGCTGTTCTCCCTGGCCTATACCAGAAAAAAGGAGTGGATAACATCACTGACGAAAATTGCTGTCCTTTTCGTTCCGCTCATAACGTTGTTGCTGGTGTTCACTATTGAGAGGCACCATCTGTTCCATGAGAGCACCGCTGTCAGTGTCACCGGCCCGTTCTATGGGCTCGAGTTCGAACCGGGGATATATTACTGGTTCCATCAGGCGTATTCAAGTATTCTGATCGTGCTTGGTATATTTTTCTTCTTCAGGATGTGGACACAGAACAGGAACTTCTTCAGCAAGCAGCTTTTAATTCTCATTGTCGCTTCTGTAATTTCCTTTTTGGTCTACCTGTTATATCTTGCAGGATTCTTTCCGGAGGGGGTGGATCCGATTCCTTTTGTATTCATTCTGGGTGCACTGATGATATGTATCGGCATATTCCGCTACGGGCTCTTCGATATAGCTCCCCTGGCCCGCAGTTACCTGTTTGAGAACGTTCCTTCGGCAGTGATCATCCTTGACAGGAAAGACAGGGTGATGGATGTCAACCAGTTTGCAGGGAAGTATCTGGATATCTCTTCCGACGATATGGGAAGGCCTGTTTCAGAGCTTCTTGCTTCCTGGCCTCAGCTGCTTGAACTCTGCAGTGGCCCTGATGACAGGGAAAAGATCGAACTCAAGCACGTTTTTCAAGGCAGGGTCCACTGGTCAGCTGCAGATTGTCTCTACCTGCACGATGAGCAGGGCGATCTGCGCGGGAAGATGATCGTACTGAACGATATCACGGGCAGGAAGCTGGCAGAGGAGGCGCTGATCAGGGGCAAGCTGATGGCTGAGGAGGCAAACCACATGAAAAGCGAGTTCCTTGCGAACATGAGTCATGAACTTCGCACCCCTCTCAATGCCATAATCGGCTTTTCGCATATCCTGGGAGAAGAAACAGCAGGAGAACTGGATGAAACGCATGTAAAGTATCTTGCAAATATCGAGACTGCCGGAAAACATCTCCTGGACCTTATCAATGACATTCTCGACATATCCTGCATCGAAGCCGGTAAGATAAAACTTGAATGTGAGGAGTTCTCCGTTACAGATGCTCTTGAAGAGGTTGTTAAGCTCCTCTCAGCTCTGGCCGCAAAGAAAAGGATAAATCTGACCATTGAGCACATATCGGGGGACACTCTGATATATGCCGACCGGCAGAAGTTCAAACAGATAATCAACAACCTGCTGAGCAATGCCTTCAAGTTCACACCTGAAAACGGGGAGGTAAGGGTAAGCTACAAACTCCAGGACGATGCTGTACAGGTCACCGTCTCCGATAATGGTATCGGTATTGCTGAAGACCGTCTTGAAGATATATTCGAACCTTTCAGGCAGATAGAATCTTCAATCGCCAGGAAGTACCAGGGTACAGGGCTTGGGCTTGCCATTGTAAAGGAGTTCGTTGAAATGCATGGGGGATATATAATGGTCGGGAGTGAAGAAGGGAAAGGGAGCAGATTTACATTTGTGGTCAAAGACCAGAAAAAAAGCGCCTGCCCGGATTTTCCAGGTGATGAGGGGTCAGGGGAAATGTATTGCGTTCAGGAGGATGTCCGGGGAGATGTTTGAGATGCCAGCTCATGCCGGACTTTGCATAGCTGCAAAATACCTGCATGTCAGCCTTCTATTCCTGTGCAGGCCAGGTCTGTATCATTCCCGGACTTTGATATTCATGCGCAGCTTTGCAACGGGTTCCAGTTTCTTCCAGACCATGTTCACATCTTTGCTCACGATGAAGTTTGCTACGGTCCTGTCTGGGAACTCTCCGTCCACTTCATAGATGAAGAAGCTTTTTTCACCATTTGTGGATATCACATGTTCTCTGTCACGCAGTTTTTTTGTTTCAATTTCAGCAACCGTTTTCAATATCTCAAGCAGTTGGTTCCTTTCATGACCTCAATGTTCCTTATTGGTGCCAGGACGTCCAGTGAGCTTGCGGTATTCTTGTTGTTCAGCTCCAGTACATGGGTCTTTCCGAATATGTTCCTCTTAACCAGGTTTGCGGCTTCGAGTATGTTCACATGTTTTGCTGCTGCAGGTACAGAGATATTGAGTTCACGTGCAAGCTCCGAAACGTGTTTCTCCTCTTCGGACAGATGTTGCAGCATCGCAAGACGTGTTTCACTATCTAGGGCGCGAAACAGCCGCAGGCATTTTTGCTTTTCATCTTCGCACTTTTCGCTAATTTTGTTATCTTTAAACTTCATATAAATCTCAAAAACACCAATATGCATATATATTTTACCTTATTTGTCTTGCTTTTTCAGGTATGGTTAATAAACAACTGCATTTACATACGTAAAATTTACATTATTTGGTATGTCTTTTAAACAGTCTTCAAAGGCAGCTGTGCTTTTGCTTTCAGGAATGAACATACTAATATCCGGTTTAGCTGGGGTTGAAGGGTCCAGCCTGGTAATTTCAGGAAAACCCTGAAAGCTCAGCGATACCAGCAATGCCAGACAATAAATAGGTATTTTATGACTGATCTTTCTTTCTTCCCTTTTTCTTATGGCAGTCATCGCGGAATATGCCGCCTGCGGCGGAATGGGTGTGTTGTTTTTAGATCCGGCAGGGATTATCCCTGTTCCGGAAGTCGTTCAGCTGTGTTTGGTTGTTTATACCTGATCTGGTTTAGCTAATCAAAAAACTCATATTTTTCTCAGACCTGTAGATCATGCAAATATACCACAATATTATTATATTCAGATATTAATTTCTTTTACATATGGATCTTTCAAAGTCCGTTTTGTGGTTTGTGCTCTTTCTGGCCATATCTTCTTTTAGTGGATGTGTTGAAGATGACAGCGTTTCTGTCCAGGCCGGGCCGGTCAGTGATCACTCCGATGATAAGGACACTGGCCTTAGATATGAAATTCACAATGCGACCCTGAAAAGGACAGCTATCCTTCAATTGGAGAACGGGTATTCCCTGAAGGTACTTGAGATCAGCCGGAAAGAAGGGTTTGTACGGATCTCTCTCCGGAAAGACGATCTGGAATATGCCACACAGACGATCCGGCTTGATCAGACATATGATGTCAGGGATCCAAATAAGGAGAACGTGGTATACTCTGTCCACGTAGACAGGATACTGGACAACAGTTTTGTTGTGGAGCTGACGTATACCCTAAGACCGGAGATCTATCTTGATGCATCCGTTCCTGAAAGCATGCTGGAGGTCAGTTCTGATGTCAGGATCGGCACTGATACCATCACACGCACCTATACCTGGGACTATGAAGGATATGAATTCACGATCCAGAGTGAGTATTATATCGATGCGTATGAAAGCTATTCCAAGCGAAGCAGGGCCCGCAACTATGACAGCTTTGTAACGGATCCCTATGATGATGAACTTATCTCACAGATCACAGGTCAGCTGGAAAACCTTGCACACAATGCTGGTTGTGGGAAAGATGAGATCCCATATATAGCCATGACCTTCGTTCAGTCGCTTCCTTATATCAGTGACAGCGTGTCATCAGGCTATGACGAGTACCCCAGGTTCCCATTCGAGACCCTCTACAATGGCGGAGGGGACTGTGAGGATTCATCCATCCTGCTTGCATCTATCCTTTATGATATGGGGTACGGTGTTGCCCTGATCGAGCTGCCCGGCCATATGGCTGCAGGGGTGAAGGGAGATGACAGTCTGCATGGAGGCTACTATGAGTATGCAGGAACGAAGTTCTACTATCTCGAAACGACTGATTCCGGATGGGGAGTCGGTGAGATACCTGAAGAGTTCCTGGATGCTGAAGCGCTGATACATCCGATATGCAGTGCTTGTCCGCAACTGAGCATCGACTTTGATGGTATGTCTGCGCAGAATGTGCTTTATACCTGTGTGGATCTGGACATCGGGCTTGAGAATGTCGGTTCTGCTACTGCGGAGGATGTGGTCATATATGCATCCCTCGAGACCGGAACAAAGGGCAGGGTGTGGGACCAGATCGAAAGCGATGTCATCCCGGTACTGAACGCTGAGGAAAGTATCATATACAGTGTATCTGGCCTTAAAGTGCCTGCAGGAGAGCGTTATCGTGTCAGCATCGCTGCCCGGGGTTCGAATACAGATCCCGTGTTCGTTTATAGTGACTGGACGACTGCTTGAGGTAGTTCTGTATGTATGGGTGTGCCGCCGGTAGCCGAATACTTACTGAAGAATATAAAGGATATTTTCAATGTGGAAGGTACTGGAGAGCAATAGGGCTTCTGTGTAAGGGAAATGGTGTTTAAAATGGTCTCGATCGATATTCTGGGTGGAAAAGGAGAGATTGGCGGCAACAAGATACTGCTTGAGCATAAGGGAACACGGATCTTCCTTGATTTTGGAATGAGCTTCAAACAGAATGGGATGTTCTTCTCTGAATTCCTGAATCCAAGGAAATGCTCGGGACTTGGTGATCTCTTTGAGTTTGGCCTGCTGCCGGATATGCAGGGAATATACAGGGAAGATTACCTGGCACACATGGACAGGTCCCCTGAGGACCGGTCTGTAGATGCTGTATTGCTTTCACATGCGCATGCCGACCACGCTCAGTATATCCATTTCCTTCGCTGGGATATACCGATCTACTGCACAGCCGCTACGAGGATTATACTCGGGTGCATTCAGGAAACGGGCAGCAGCACTTTTTCCGATCTTATTGATGCCTGTGAGACGTTCAGGTTCTATGAGAACAGAAATGGCGGCCTTTCCAGGGTGAACAGAAAGAAAGGTGGCAAATATGAAGGATGAACTGTGGCAGATATTGGACCTGATGGGAGAGGACTGTAGAAAATATTATATTTGAAGGGAGACCTGCGGAATGTGAGATAAATGATCAACTGTATGTTCCGGACAAGTTCATGCAAGCTTTGCTCCCCGATCGGCCAGGGTGGATCAAATCTGCCATGAACGAATGATTATAAATATAATGATTACAAAAATAATCATTATGCGATTCTACAACAGGAAGCAAGAGCTGGAACTCATGGGCATGCTTGATGCGGGCAAGCCTTCTTTCCTGGTGATCACAGGGAAAAGAAGGGTCGGGAAAACCGAGCTTATCAGACAGTACACCAGGAACAGGAAAGCATTATATCTTTTTGTTGACAGCAACAAGAGCATTGATGTCCTGATGGACGAGTTTGACAGTTTGGTCCGGGAAACGCTGGAACTGCCGGATTACATCAGGCTGGGTGAACCTGAGAGCTTTCTCAGGTTCATCACATCCTACGAAAGTGAGCTTGTACTGGCCATCGATGAGTTCCAGAGGTTTTTGAAAGTGCATCCGTCATTCATCAACCAGCTTCAGCGGTATTGGGATATGAGGTCGGATAATTGCAAGGTGTTTCTCATTGTATCCGGGTCCTCTATAGGTATGATAAAGAAGATCTTTATTGAAGCGCAGGCTCCTCTCTTCAAACGTGCAGATAACATAATGACACTCAAACCCTTTACCATTCTCGAAACATTTGAAATGCTTGAAGAGGTGGGGGTAAAGGACCTTGAAGAGAAACTGAACCTCTATTTCCTTTTTGGGAGGACCATCTACTATTACCGGCTCTTTGAAAAATACCAGTGCACAGGATTTAGGGATGCACTTGAAAAGCTGATCTTCAGCGATCTCGCCCCTCTCAAAGATGAGGTAAGGGACATCCTGATAGAGGAATTCGGAAAGGAACACTCCACATACTATGAGATAATATCTGCGATATCGCAGGGAAAATGTTCCAAAAGCGAGATATCTGAAATGACGCATGTTTCGGCAAGCTCACTATCAGCATACTTCTACGACCTCATCGGCCTGCTTGATGTGGTCGAACATAGGGTACCAATAACAGACAAACCACAAAAGAGCAAAAGAGGGCGATACTTCCTCAAGGATAATTTCTTCAGGTTCTATGGTCGTTTCATGTATCCCATGCTAAGCCAGTATATGGGAGGCAATTACCGCTCTCTGACAGAAAAAGTGCTTCAGGAATGGCAAAGCCATACCGGCAAAATATTCGAGGACATGGTAAGGGAGCTGATCTCAGAGCAGATGGTACATTATTATCCCATTATCGGCAACTGGTGGAACCGAAGGGGGGACGAGATCGATATCCTCGGTATCAATAACGAAAAAGGAAGGGTTCTTGCAGTGGAGGTCAAGAACAGGGAACTAACAGAGGACGAGGCAAGGGATATTCTCAGGCTCAGCACTGAAAAAACAGAACAGATCCGCGAACTCTCAAAGATGGATATCGAAGCAGGGATAGTTGCCAGAAAGATCGAAGGCAGAGAGAGTTTAGAAAAAGATGGTTTTCTTGTATGGGAACTGCGGGACCTTTTCTCTGAAATGATTCTGTGAGGTTTGTTAAGTGGAATATTGGGAAGATCCTTCTCTTTTTATTTTAGATAAAAAGATATAAGCTGATTAATCCCCTCCCGGCACCTGCTCCTCAGACTGCCAGAACTCCTTTGTCCCAACATCCATGATCGTCAACCTCCCTCGCCATCCTGCACCTGTATCCAGCATCCACAGATCATGGAATCTAATGGGCTCGAATGAGCCAAATGCTTCGGTGGTTGTATGACCCACAAAGATCTGGTCATATCCTCTGATCCTGCGATATCTGGCATAGATGATCAACTGCCGGTCCCAGACAAGCTCATGCAGGCTCTGCTCCTCGATCGGCTTATGTGGATCAAAGCCGCCGTGAACAAATATGGACCTTTTTCCATCAACAGTTTCAATATGATATGGAACACCACTGTCTATGAACTCTTTGTGAGATTCAGGAATTATTTCATCATTGTGAAACCTGTAGGAAATCAGTGTATCAATTCCTCCCTGATGAATCCATACAGGCAGTTCCACGCCTGTTCTCAAATAATCACGGAACCATTCTCCATCATGATTGCCCCAGATATATTCCAGGTTTGGCAATTTCCTGAGATACTCAATGACGTGATAGGTTTGCATTCCTCCGTCGCAGACATCCCCGAGGCAGATTAATTTATCCTCTTCTGGATCAAAGCCTGATCTTTCAATGACTTCCATAAGGGCATTATAGCGGCCATGAATATTGCCAATCACGAAAGTTCTCATATTATCGTTCAGCAGTTTATCTATCTTTCAGTTACCACCACATACAAAAGTTCGATCTGCTCAGCTGTATACCTATCATCCTCCGGTTTTGTGATCAGATCCTTGCTGAAAACCCCGGGCATAACATCTGTATTGTAGTAGTTTTCTATCATCCGGTGGGTTATTGTCATTATGCATGGAGATATCTTACCGTATTTTTCCATTATTGCCTCGCATAGAAGTTCTTTTTCTTCATCTGAACAATCATTGTTTTGTTACTTTATGAGAACATCCTCACTGATAATTTTAGGCATGATAGTTGTAGTATTAGAGGCATTTGTGATGAAATTTATTTCCTCTGTGATGTCAATATTATTTTCTGTGACTATACAAAATTTCCGATGGAGAATTAAAACATAAAGAAAAAAGGTCTATGGAGTAATTCGAAGAAAAAAACAATACGATAAACCCAAAGCTTCTTCTGCTTCACTAAAGCCAGCATAACTACCCGCCGCAGGCGGCACAGAGCACGATGATCGTCAAAAAAAGAAAACAATAATTGGATTACGATGTTTGAAACTGATTTTCCATCAGAAGAAATTCACATATCTGATTTATTACCTTTATAATGGTAATGATATCCTGCAAATATTACCTTCATAAAGGTAACCATAATGATACATATATATTTAGGATAAATGGCCAATCACTGCTGGTAGTACAGTGGATTGGCCAGTATTGACAGGTCAAATCCTGTAGTCATGAACTGACTGAGTAAGACCTTATGAACATATTGTGTAGGAGAACAATCATCATTGTCTTAATAGCATTTGACCTGTTAGGTTCTAATATACATCATTACTATATGAATGTTATGTATATATTCTAAAACACTAATTCATGTATAATAATTAATAATATTTGTATACAATAGTGGTTTTAAGGTAAGTGAATTCTCCAAAAAGCATACTTTATGGCTACAAAGAAAGTATCCAACTGGAAACGTGCATATCTCAAAACCACAAGAAAATGCATGTTCTGGCTTTAACATATGAGACCATATCACCATCAATTGTTCCCAATATGCGCGACCATTCTATTTGAAATACGAATACGTGACTGCTCCATGGTTAAAGCCGGGGCTTTCTCTACCTTGCGCCCATTTATTCGTAAAGGTTTGCATTTTATCTGGCAGCATTGTTTATCTATATGTCCCAGATGTTCAAAAAAAAGATGTGAGGTCAATTTCAGGTTTTAATCCAGGTTGATCTTTCCATAGACCTCTTCATATCTTTTCACGGCTTTTGGAGTATTGAGCAGTATTTTTCTGACCCTGTTGTACACGCTTGGTGTATTCTCCGCATCAAGCCTGCCCAGGAAGCCAGCCAGCATTTCAACAAGAGGCATGTGGTATTCATCTTCCATCTTATCGATATTGGCAAAAACGTTGAGTATGTTTACGGTATTATACTCGTTAACCTCTGCAAGCTTGAGAATTATGTCCCCAAGCAATTCTCTTCCCTTTTCGGTTTGCAAAGATCTCTTTCGATTCAATGCAAAACTTCCATAAAGCGCTCTCTGGTCATTTGCCTGTTCTATCCTGAAAGCTTCGGATAGTTCAACCTGTCTTACCAGATCGAATACATCATCGCTACTGTTGCTTCCTATGACCCTCAGGAAAGCTTCCCAGCTTACCGGATGTTTTTCTGCTTCCTTCTGGAAAGCCTGCATAAGCTGAGTCCTGTCAGAAGCCGAACTGTCAAGATAATAGCCGAAAGCACTTAATTTATCCGTGGCATTGCCGGCTGTCTCAAACTGTTCCCTGATCATATCGTGGACTATGGGAGTATCAAGGGTCGAAAGGACAGAAAGACACCTGTTCTTTGCCTGGCGGGCCTTGATCGCATCTATCTGTTCATTCAGATAATCCTGACCTTTATTGTCCTTCTCATTATAAACATGATAGAGGGATATCAGGGAATCTGCATGCCTGCCTGCAATTGCTTTGAGGAGTTTTTGCTTTACTTCGTATAACAACTGATAGCTGTGCTCCAGTTTTTCATCTTCCACAGATTCAAAGATCGTCAGGAACTGGGCACCTGCTTCCTTCATCAGGTCAGGGTCCCGGATGAGTTCATGGTAAAGGTCTGTGAACTCTTTCGAAGGGAGGTGGCCGGCATCTTCTATCAGTTTCATTTTTTCGATATCAACGATCCTGTAGAATGCGATGAACCTGTTTATAAGGTCCCTGTCCTTTTTAGCCTGCAAGAGCAGTTTGTCAAAATCCACATCATGGACCAGTTTGCCAAAGAAGGAGTACCCCCGGTTAAGGGATAAGAATGCAGGTCTGTCCACATCAGTTATAACTATCTTTTTATCCCTGCCGCTCATTCGCTCCATAACTTCAGCAAGATCGTTTCCTTCCCTGTCTGCAAGGGCTGCACATAGCGGAAACTCCCAGAATGCTGCATCTTCAGGAACTTCCTGTTCCAGGAATAACTTGAAAGTCCTGTGTTTTTCATCGTAGGAAGATCGCACATGGACCAGCGGGAAACGTGTCTGTTTCAGCCAGGTGTCCGCCATACCTTTAAAGTCCTGTCCTGATACCTCTTCCATTACTTCGATCCATTCCCGGCTTGAGGCGTTTGAGTGTTTATACCTGGAATGATAGACATCCAGGGCTTTTGCAAAAGTCTCTTTTCCCATCAGTTTTTCGATCATATTCACGAATTCAGGAGCTTTTACATATGTCACTGCCGAGATGAGGTCGTCAGGGTCATTGAACCCGTCGGGAATGATGGGCATCGAGGCCGCCCCACTGTCAAGGGCGAAGGTTCCTGAGCCAGGTGCCAGAAGATTAAGCACCTCAGCAAGACGGCTGTACCCATCACCAAAGTGATATGCATGATACATCTTTTCAATGTGAACAGTAACAGCCTCGTTAAGCCATATCTCAAAAGGACTTTTACCGGTCACCTCCGAGCCATTCAGGTTATGGTAGAATTCATGCACCTTCACCCGTATCAGATATTCAAAAGCAGTGTCTGTCATCTGGGGGAAAGGCATTATGCGATTGGTGCTGATGGTAGTGTTCCCCACATTCTCCATACCTCCAAAATTGGAGTTCTGCATGCCTATCTCCCTGTAAACGGTACCGGTGTACTTATATCCTGTCCGGATTTGCCCCGCTGCCCTTTTCAGTTCTTCTCTTATCTTTTTCAGTTTTTCACCGGCACTCCTGCCTTCTTTTTTGAGAAGTTCTCTCTGTTTGACCATATCCATGATCTTTTTGCGTTCTTCAGCTTGCTCATACTGCCCGGCACCTGTGAACAGATGAATCCACATAATGGAATCAAAAAGAATTTCAAGGGATCTCTGAGCTATTAATGGATCTGAGCCGGGAGGTACCAGCAGTTCCAGGTCAAAGGTATGGCCATCAGGGTATTCGAACTCCTTTTTGAACGTATCATATGTGCCCACGCCAAGGAAGAAAAGATATGTTGCCATAGGTGTGACCGAATTGTCATAGACGATCATGTCCCTGCCGTTCCCAGGGGAGTGCCTTTCCTCTATGATGTCGCCGTTGCTGATGATATTTGTATATCTCTCATCAGCAATGATGGTTGTAGTGTAAGTGCATTTTGCGGTCATGTCATCGATACATGGCACGATCCTCTGGAATCCCCATTGCTGACACTGAGTGATCTGCTGCGGTGGAGCGCCAGCAGGCGTTTCATCATAGTAGAGGCCTTCCAGTATGTTATCTGTTGGTCTGCACATTGTTTCAGTATTGATAACGATCACGGTTTTTTCAGGTACTGTCTGCCTGAATCTGATCAGAAGGATATCATCCTTTATCCTGTATTCGTGATCAATGTCATGATCATTGCAACTCACTGACAGGATCTCAAGTTTCTTGCAGTTCAATTCGAGTTCATCAATGGGTTTGTCGAGGGTTTGCAGTTTCAGATCGGATCTTACCTTTGTATGATCATCAAAAACATCGAAAAGAAGGTCCATATGTACTACTTTTACAGTTAATTCCCCAAAATCTTCCGGATAATATTTGTATATTCTTTTCATAAAATCCCTTCATGGTAAATTAGAGATGTCATTGTCTTATTTTATCAGACCTGTCACAATTATTATTCATGTAAGATGTCTCTTTATGAATAATATTAATTAGTTTTCCTGCTAGGATTTTTTGTCTTTCCCCGCTATGACGATCTTCATCTATTTTAACAATTACTTTTTCTGTCTCAGAATTGATTTTATCCTTGATGACATTGTTGATAGTGAGTTTATTGAATATTTGAAAATTGGGCGATATTGTTCTTGAGTGAACTACCTCCGGTTAAAATCGGAGGCTTCTTGCTTCAGTTCGATAAATTGAGAGATGTTGTTATTGAATATTTCCGTCTTCCATTGAGCAGGATATTCACACCTTCATCATTACACATTTAAGCCAGCCGGAAACCCCACGTTCAAAGACAGAATTCAGCAGGCACTCCAGAGTTCTCTTATGACTGGACACTGAAATTACCCTCGCACCGATCCTGATAATCTGCTGTCGTGATGGTCAAGCTTCTTCAGTATTCATCAGGATACGGCAAAATCCACTTCCAATTGCCTGATCTCTCTCAAAGGGCCCCAAGCTTTCATGTATTCAAGTGGAACCCTTCATTTTCACAGAGAGACATAGGAAAAAAAGACCGCTGGAACTGCATGCTATTTATAACAGGAATACTCTAATCTCTGATTCGTCAGTTGTTATGAAAAGGAGCATCATGAAGAGGCATTATTGCCTCATCCCTCTCTGAGTACAGAACACTGCGATCTTCCTGATAATGCCTGCAGATCAGTATCTGCCGATCAATGGAACACATGGAAAGGACATGCTAATAACAAACGATAATATTGCTCTGTCCTCAAAAGCAGCAGAGATAAGCCAGACCCCTCAAAAACCATCGCCTGCTGTTCGCAAAACAGAGAAACAGATAGTCCTGCTTATAGCCATACTGGCAGGTTTCATCACTCCTTTTGATGGTTCGGCGGTGAATATCGCATTGCCTACCATGGGGGCGGAATTCAATATGGATGCGATCGCACTTTCATGGGTTGCCACTGCTTATCTTCTTTCTTCAGCTGTGTTCCTTGTTCCGTTCGGGAAAATTGCCGACATATATGGGAGGAAAAAGGTATTCCTCTACGGCATAACGATATTCGGTCTTGCATCCCTTGTGATGACCCTGGTCTCCTCTGAAGAGATGCTTATCAATGTCCGGGTTATCCAGGGTCTGGGAAGTGCCATGATCTTTGGTACAGGGGTCGCCATCGTTACTTCCGTATTTCCTCCGGGCGAGAGGGGTGCGGCTCTTGGCATCTATATCACTGCTGTGTATGTCGGGCTTTCCACCGGCCCCCTACTTGGAGGAATAATGACGCAGCATCTTGGCTGGAGGAGCATCTTCCTTGTCAATGTTCCCTTAGCCGCAGTAACGGTCTTCCTTATACTCTGGAAACTTAAAGGCGAATGGGCCGAATGCAGGGGAGAACAGTTCGATCTTGCAGGCTCGGTCATATATGGTTCGGCTATCATTGCGCTGATGTACGGTTTTTCAATCCTGCCGGAAATGAAAGGCGCTGCCCTTGTAGTCCTGGGATTTCTTGGTTTTGTCCTCTTTGCCCTGTACGAGCTGCGCGTACCTTCACCAGTGCTTGATATCCGGCTCCTTACAAGAAACCGGGTCTTTGCGCTTTCCAATATGTCCGCACTTATCAATTATAGTGCAACCTATGCAGTGACCTTTCTCCTGAGCCTTGGCCTGCAGTATACCAAAGGATTCACCCCCGGGCATGCAGGGATCATCCTTATCGCGCAACCTGTTGTCCAGGCAATGATATCGCCGATTGCCGGGAGGCTCTCTGACAGTATCGAGCCTCGTTATATTGCATCTGCGGGAATGGGCCTTACTGCAACCGGGCTGTTCTTCCTCACTTTCGTTACAGAGGTGACGCCACTCTGGTACATAGTCACTACCCTGATACTGCTTGGTGTCGGATTTGGCCTCTTCTCTTCCCCCAATACCAATGTTATCATGAGCTCGGTAGACAAAAGGTACTACGGCGTAGCATCCGGCATGAACGGCACCATGAGGCTGCTTGGCCAGATGCTCTCAATGGGCATAGCCATGATGATCTTTTCCGTAGTTATCGGCCCTGTGGTGATAACATCCGAGTATTATCCCCGGTTCGTAACAAGCATGCACTATGCCTTTATACTGTTCACCATCTTCTGTATCGTGGGGGTATTTGCTTCTCTTGCCAGAGGGAAAAGTGCTACTGATTCCCGTTGACCCTGGTCCCTCCTGTTATTATGGTCGCTGCCTTCTTCCGCGTACATGTGAGGATGCTCACCGTTGCAGTTCCCAGTGTGCGATGATCCCTTCACATGTTTCATTTTGCAGTACACTGTATTTATTATCTGATTGCACCATGTGCAAATTCACACCGGGAAGTGGAAGGAAAAGGGGTCTGCTTGCAACTCCTGTTCTCCGTTCACTCCGGATGAGGCCGGGACCAGGTTACGATCTGCTAAAAGGAACAGACTAAAAGACAAACGGTTCCCGGACCCATGACAAAGCGGCATTGTACTTTATTAAGATCCCCCGGCAAGGAGGGACATATCCGGGCAAAAGAAATCGGCAAATGTTCTAATAGAATATATGAGTTAACAGATACAGGCCACAGGACCATCGCAAATATAAGGAACATGAAGAATGAATCCGCAGTCCGTGTTAATTATTTTAAAGGCCTGCACTTTGAGATATCTGGCAAAAAACCATGTCTCATGTCACTCAGAAGGAAGCAAGGTTCTATGCAGAAGATCTTTCCAAAGAAAAAAGAGAAAAAGCAATAGAGATTCTTAAGGCTACTTTCGGGGAAATAAAGCAACTTTGAACATGAACTCAAAAACGGCATTGATATAAACTTTACAGAGAGTACGATAATATGGGTGACAAAAAAGAAGCTGAAACTATATCCAGTAGAGGATTTCCAGTTGAACCTGTGGGAGTAATAAAGAACAATATAAAGGTTCCACCTCTCATTTCAGGAGATGAAGGGTTGAAACTCAATGATGCTTGTGAGTCTGCAATTACTGAAATGAGTGAGATCCATGGCAGGGTATCTGAAATAATACTGGCAGATGAGCTGGCCGATCTTCTGTATGGCATTGAGGATTATTCCCATATAGTTATTGTTTACTGGGGGCATCAGATTACAGATGTTGCCAGGAAGCTGAAAAAAGTCCGTCCTGCCGGCCATGAGGATTATCCTTTAATGGGAATCTATTCAACTTATAGTCCTGCAAGACCAAACCC
>JAFGCK010000135.1 GCA_016932675.1 Methanosarcinaceae archaeon
GTTGCCTTTGCGTTCGGATTCATGATTGGAAGGTTTTTTAATTTCGGCTTTGTGGAGAGCTTGTTCCTGGCGGTGGCATTCAGTCCCACAAGCATAGGTGTTGTCGTAAGGACTCTTATTGACTCGGATTACCTTTCCAGCAAGCCTGGCGCGATGATGCTCACATCTGCCATCTTTGATGATATCATCGGTATTTTCCTTCTGTCCATAGTGGTTTCCCTGGCCACGTACAACCGTTTTCCTCCCGGAAGCGAAGTGCTGCTGATTTCAGCGCAAATCGTCCTCTTTGTTCTTATCATGATCTTCCTGGGCCTGAAATTGTTCCCCGTCATTTTCCAGCATGTACAGAAAATGCATACAAAAGAATCTATTTTTTCATTTGTTGTGTTAATTGCTCTATTTTGCGCATATCTTGCTGAATTGTTCGGATTGCATGCGGTGATAGGGGCTTTTTTAGGGGGTGTGCTCCTTTCGGACATCCCTCTTGCCAAACTGGAGGTTGTCCAGAAGAAGGTTGAGGGGCTTGCCTATGGTATATTTACGCCCATGTTCTTTGTATTCATCGGCCTATCAGTGGAGTTGTCCGCCCTACGGACCACAGGGTCCTTTACAGTGCTGGTGATCATTCTGGCACTTGCCGGCAAACTTATCGGAGGGTGTATTGGAACAAAGCTCATTGGTTTTGAATGGACGGACAGTTTCATCTTTGGGATAGGGATGATGCCCAGGGCAGGTGTTGAACTTGTGGTGATAGCCAGTGGAAAGAAACTTGGGATAATATGTGATGAGGTGTTCTCCTCGATCGTTCTGATGGTGGTGGTCTCTATCATCGTATCCCCGTTCTTACTGGAAAGGGCGATAAGATACAAGGAAAGAAGGACAATGGTTTCCGGACAGACCGGGTAAATGGTTCTGGTCAGTAAGTACTTAATCATGGAATGAAAGATTAGTATGTATTATACTCAAAAAGTCCAGAGGTTTCATCGGGGATGGAAATATGACAATGAACAAGAATGAACCCGAAGAGCAGATATGTCCCGGGGATACTTATAAAGAAAAGGTGCCGCCTGTAAATGCCACAGTCGGCTCTGAAGAAATGTACACAAGTGCCCTTGAGAAACTTATCGATCATATTCCGGTGGTCGCCTTTGTCAGGGAGGCAAAAGAGGGCGGTGTGGTCAGGTTCATGTCTGAGAGCATATCGGAGTTCGGATACAGCGCAGATGATTTCCTTTCCGGGAATCTTGTATATGAGGATCTGATCGACCCCGAAGATGCTGCCGGCGCGCTACTTGAACTTAACGAGAATGCCAGTGAAGGGGCCTATGATCTCACCCAGATCTTCCGTATAAGGACCCGAGAAGGCCTTATCAGGTGGGTTGAGGAGAATACCTTCATTTTCAGGGATGAGGAAGGAAGGCCGGTCTACTATACAGGGACGTTGAAGGCGATCAAAGAGCCGTGATGTCCCTGCTGCTCTGAGGTGAGAGCATACGCCGAGTATTTGCTATCAGTGAGACGTTCCTGGATATCCTTTTCAAGGACAGGAAAGTACTTTCTGCCTGTCCGGGAGGGTCCATGCTCAACAGTTCCGTATCCCTTGGCAGGGCAGGGGCAGAGGTATTCCTTTTGACCGAATTTGCAGATGATGAGGTGGGAAAGATGATCGACGGCTTCCTGCAGGAAAACCGTGTCTCAACTGAATATGTGTCCGTCTACAAGGGAAGGCGATCCTCCCTGGCACTGGCTTTTCTTAACAGCAGGAATGATGCTGTTTATAGCTTCTATGAGGACCTCCCGGAAAAAAGAACTCTCAAAGAAGTTAAAGGCCTCTGGCCGGATGACATTGTTATGTTCAGTTCCATCCTTGCCGTCTCCGGGAGGATCAGGCCGCAGCTTAAGGCATTGCTCAACTCGGCAAAGAGAGCGGGTTCAACTATCATCTATGACCCAAATCTCAGGCCTGCTCACGTCCGCTCGTCCGATGTGAAAGGAATGTTACGCGAGAACGTAGGATATGCCGGCATAGTCCGCGCATCTGATGAGGATATGATGAATATCGGGGGTATCCGCGATGCCGACGGTGCCTATGAACATGTATGCTACTGTGGGTGCAGGTGCCTGGTATATACAGCAGGCAGCAAAGGTGTCCATCTGAGGACACCTTCATTATCAAAGCACTATGCAGTTCCTGAGCTGAGCACTGTCAGTACCATCGGTGCAGGGGACAGTTTCAATGCAGGCATTGTCCACCAGCTGCTCAGGGAAGCCGCCCTGCCAGCAGATCCCGCCGCCATTCCTGAAGCTGCATGGGACAGGATCATAGGGATGGGTATCGGCTTTGCTTCGGATGTCTGCCAGGGGCATGAGAACTATATCTCTGAAAGCCTTGCCTGCAAAATGACAGGATTTAGCAGCAAACCCGTTCAAAAAGAGGATATGCAGTCCAATGGGAGATAGTCAGAGTGGTAGAAGGTTCTTATCAGATCGAAGAAGTATTCGCCAGCACAGGCAGTTCAGAGGAAGGGCTCAATGAGGCACAGGTGAATGAGCGTCTCGAAAGATACGGAATGAACCTTCTTAAGGAAACAAAGAGGAACACAGCCCGGGATGTTCTTGTAAGGCAGTTCAGGAATTTCATAATATGGGTGCTCATTGCAGCGGCACTGCTTTCCCTGCTGGTCAGCGAGGTCATTAACTTCTGGGTCATAATGGCGATCACCTCTATTGTCATTGTGCTCGGTTTCTTTCAGGAGTACCGTGCTGAGAAAGCCATGGAATCTCTGCAGAGCATAGTCCAGCCTGAGACCACGGTGATAAGGGATGGAAAACCCCGGAAAATAAAGACAAGGGATGTTGTTCCCGGGGATGTGCTTGCCCTGGAGAGCGGGGACAAGGTCCCTGCGGATGCAGTCGTTTTTGAGAGTACTGCCCTGCGCCTGGATGAATCCTCCCTGACAGGAGAAAGCAATCCGGTCGGTAAAACCAGATCATCGGGAATATTTGCAGGCACCCAGGTCGTGCACGGCAAGTGCAGGGCCGTTGTCGTTAATACCGGTATGGATACCAGGCTGGGCCAGATAGCAGGCCTCATCCAGGTAGAGGAAGAGGAAACCCCTCTGCAGAAGAAGATAGCAGCATTGTCGCGTAGCCTTGCTATCCTTGCACTGGTCGCCTCTCTTTTTACCTTCGGGCTCGGGCTTTTCCAGGGAGCTCCCCCTGAGGAGATGCTGCTGATAGCCATAGCGCTTGCTGTTGGTGCAGTGCCGGAGGGTTTGCCCCTTACAATGACACTGACCCTGGGCTTTGGTATGAGGAGGATGGCACAGCATAATGCCATTATCCGGAAGATGCTGGCCGTGGAGACCCTGGGTTCAACAGATGTTATCTGCACGGACAAGACGGGAACACTTACCAGGAACGAGATGACCGTTGAAAAGATACTCGTCAATGAGAACCTGATCGAGCTCACGGGCTCAGGCTATATCCCTGAAGGCGGGTTCCTTGAAAACGGCCAACGGACCGATCCGGGCACTGATGCCACTGCCCTGAAACTCCTTAAGGCCATAGCCCTCTGCAACAATTCCTCCCTGCAAAAAAAAGGTGATAAATGGGAGGTGTTGGGCGATCCGACGGAGATCGCACTCACGGTGGCGGCCGCAAAGGCAGACCTCTGGAAGGACGACCTGGAAGATGTATATCCCAGGATCAAGGAAGTGGTGTTCACTTCCGAAAGGAAGCTGATGACAACTGTACATGAAAATGAAGGGGACACCGTCTCATTCACGAAAGGGGCCCCCGAAAATGTCCTTGAGGGCTGTGATACTATAGAGCTCAATGGTGAGATGGTCCCGCTGGATGACAGGATGCGCAGCAACATTATGGAAAAGAACCTGCAGTTCGCATCTGCTGCCTACAGGGTACTCGGGGTTGCTTACCAGGATGATCCGGACACTTCCTCTGAAGCAGCCATTGAGGATCACATGACTTTCCTGGGGCTTGTGACTATGATCGATCCCCCCCGTGAAGAAGTAAAGGAGGCCATGGGATCAGCTCTCAGTGCAGGCATCCGGGTAGTCATGATCACAGGGGACAACCAGGAGACAGCAAAGGCCATCGGAGGCAATATAGGCCTTTTTGAATACAGGCAGCAGTGCGGATTACCTGAGGGTGTGATGTTCAGGGATGAAGCAAAGATCCTGCGTATAGTGGAGGACTGTGCGGTCACGGGGGAGGAACTCGATGAGCTGGATGATGAGGAGTTCGAGGAACTGGCAGAACATATCAATATCTATGCCAGGACAATGCCGGAGCAGAAGCTGAGGATAGTTAAAGCGTTGCAGAAAAAGGGGCATATCGTTGCTATGACCGGTGACGGCGTGAACGATGCGCCTGCGTTGAAGAAAGCCGATATCGGCATTGCCATGGGCATCAAGGGCACGGATGTGGCAAAGGAGTCCAGCGTGATGGTGCTCCAGGATGATAACTTCGCGACGATAGTGGAAGCCGTCAGGAGGGGTAGGGCGATCTATCAGAATATTGAGAAGTTCACGACCTACCTTATCTCAAGGAACTTCACCGAGGTCATACTCATCCTCATGGGCATCACCCTGCTCGGGTTTGAGCTTGTCCCGCTGCTGGCCCTGCAGATCCTGTTCATCAATATGTTCAGTGAGATCATGCCATCCATCGGCCTGGGACTCGAAGCTCCGGAAGACGGGATAATGGATAAAGACCCGAGGGACCCAGGGGAGCGTATCCTCAACAGGCGCAATCTGGTATTGATTATAAGCAATGCCCTCGTTATGGCCACTGCAGCCCTGCTGGTCTTCGTCTACAATGATCCGGCCGGGAACATACAGCTTGCAAGGACGCTCACCTTTGCGACCGTTGTCAGCATGATACTTTTCGTCCCATCTGCTTTCAGGTCCCTTGACAGGTCCATATTCAGCATGGGTTTTTTCAGTAACCGCCTGATGGTCGCAGGAGTGACCTTCAGTTTCCTGCTGACCCTGTCTGCAATGTATATCCCCTTCCTCAGCAGGATATTCGAGCTTGTGCCCCTTGACCTGCAGCAGTGGCTGCTGCCTCTTGGAGTGGCATTCTCAGCGATGCTTATCATAGAGGTGCTCAAGGCTGTAACTAAAGGTGTGAACTGATGGCCGGCGAGTTATCTGAAATTGGATATGATGCCCCTGTTCATTGGTGCTTTGAATATGTTTGCCATCCAAATGCACCATTCCCGCCAGCATCCTGAAGCAAACCGTCTGGTGAAGGACAGGATGACCCAAAAAAGCTACAAAACTTATTAACCCACAAAGACAATAATCAAGCAGATGAAGATCGAACCGACCCCGGAGTGTCCGGAACCTTACTATCTTCCGGATACTGTAACATTGAAGGTCCGCCAGAGCACGCAGGAAGATGTGGATCCCCTTGTATCCATTTTCAAGATATTGTCCGACCCCGTGAGAATACATATACTCAAAGCTCTTGAAATAAGCGAGCTGTGCGTATGCGTACTGGTGGAGATCACCGACTACAAACATTCGGCGCTCTCATACCACCTGAAGCTTCTCAAGGACGCGAACCTTGTAGAATCAAAAAGGGAGAGGAACTTCCAGATCTACTGTCTGACAGATCTTGGAAGGTCCCTGCTCGGGTCAATAGAATCTTCCTTTGGTAATAAACTGCAGGGTGGCCTGTAGGTGATCAGCCCTCGGCCGGCAGGGCCGTGTTAAGCTTGACGTAGGTAACACCTTTGAGTGCCATGATCTTTTCAGCGATGGCCTTTACCTCCTCGCCCTCCCCATCAAGGATGATAACCTCGAGGCAATTATCATGGTCCAGGTGGATGTGGATCGTTGACTTGATAAGATGGGAATGTTCATGCTGTATGTCCGTCAGGGCGCTTGAAAGACCACGCTTGGTATGGTCGTATATCAGCGTGATGCTGCCGACACGCCTTCCTTTCACATCGCTCATCCACTCGTAGTGAGTGATATAGTTCCTGATGGCATCCCTGATGCCTTCGGATCGTGACGAGTAGCCTCTCTTCTCTATAATAGCATCAAACTTGGTCAGCAGGTTTTCCGGAAGCGATACACCTATACGCATAAGTTCCTGGTCCATTGAGATCACCTGTAATAGTCATATATGTCTGAAAGAATAACATTTTGTATGTACTTATAGTACAGAAGTTCAGACATAAATAGTTATACTATATCAGGTATAAAGCATCTGCACTAAGAGCCGCAGTCGAAGAGTGATATCGATGATAAGGGAAGAATTGTATTCAGGGAAAGCAAAGACGATCTACAGGACCGATGACCCGGAGAAGCTCATTGTCCGCTTCAGGGACAGCCTTACGGCCTTCGATGGCAAGAAAAAGAGTGAGGCTGCCAATAAGGGCTACTACAATGCCCAGATATCCAGGAAGATCTTCGAGATGCTCGGGGAAGAGGGTATAAAGACCCACTATATTGAAATGGTATCTGATGTGGACATGCTCGTGGATGCCGTTGAGATAGTAGCCATCGAGGTAATTCCACGTAATATAGCCGCAGGTTCCATCACACGGAAGTACCCCATCAGGGAAGGGACCGTTTTTAAGAGGCCTGTGATAGTCCTGGACTACAAGAGCGATGAGTACGGTGACCCGATGCTCAATGAGGATATTGCCGTTGCTATGGGAGTAGCGACCTATGAAGAGATCGCCCAGATACGTGAAATGGCTCTCAGGATCAATGATATCCTCGTAAAATACCTTGACAGCAAGGGTTTCCTTCTGCCTGACCTCAAGCTGGAGTTTGGAAGAAAGAACGGGGAGATAGTGGTAGCCGATGAGATCTCCTGCGATACCTGCAGGCTCTGGGACAAGAGCACAGGGCAGTCCATGGACAAGGATATCTTCCGCTTTGACAAGGGCGATCTTTCCAGTGCCTACGAAGAGGTCGCAAGGCGTATTGTTCCGGAAATATTCGAGTGAAAATAATTATATATACTTTTTATATTTTCCATATTGGATATCTGAGGGGATGAAATGGAAAAATATGATGTTATTATAGTGGGTGCGGGTATAAGCGGCCTGCTCAGCGCCCTGGCGCTTTCCAAACACGGCAATAAGGTACTGGTCCTTGAGAAGAACGATTTTGTCGGAGGCAACTGTAACAGTTACATGGTCGACGGTTTCCAGGTGGACACGGGTGCCCATGCCATCACACATCTTGAAGTTGGTCCTTTGAGAAGGCTGATGGACAACTATTTTGATTATATGCCGGTCTTCGAGGAGTACGGTCATTATTACGTACGCACCGAGGATTCCTTTGTTAAGGTGCCGTCCAATGTCAGGGAGTTCGTCACATTCGATGTGCTTCCTAGAAAGGACAGGATCGTGGTCACACAGGCGATAACCAAGGCACTCACGCTTTGCACTTTCGGGATAGACCTGTCCAGGCAGTCGGTCTATGATTCCATGCCAGGCAACCTCTCCCAGGATACATATGACTTCGTGGATGCCATCTCCTACTTCCTCTCCGGGAAGGATATGAAGCAGACATCGGCCCAGAGGATCCTGGCCGGCAGCAGCTTTGTCAGGGACAGCGTGCCCCAGGAACAGATTGAAAGCATAATGAACGGCAACGAGAAACCGCAGACAGAGCCTGTTCTGAAATCCATATTGCCTTCCAACCTGCACACTTCCCTGCAGACAAGAATGGACAGGGTCTCCAAACCCGTATCATCTCTTGGAAGACTGGCCACCAACCGGGTAAGCCATTCCCAGGGCTATCCACGTAAAGGGTTGAAAGCTCTTCTGAATGCCTTGCTTTTCTCCCTTCCCAGAAGTGTTGAGATAAAGACCCGGTGTAAGGTAAGTAAGATCCTTACCACCGAAGGGACGGTTGTCGGAGTTGAAGCCGATGAGATATATTATGCCGACACCGTCGTTCATACTGGTTTTGTTACCGACCTTCCTGAAATGATCGTTGATCTGCCAGCTTCCTATGTTGACGAGCTCAAAGGGGTGGTCCACACAAAAAGCCTTACCGTCTGGCTTGGACTTGACAGGGTGATGGATGCTTTCAACTATATCGGATCGGAGATATGGTTCAAGGGCTGCCCTTACTGGGCGATGCCTATCAGTAACTATGATGCATCACTTGCACCAAAAGGAAAGCAACTGGTCGGTTTCAGTTTTATAATCGATAATGAAAAGAGCGAGGCTTCGCAGGTAAGCAGGGCATACGAGACCATCTATCATGCCATACCTTCCATCGAGAACCATGTTGAGATGAAGCACGAGCAGATAACCGTTCCCGAAAAAGCGGCAGTGACCATTGATGGCTATTTCGCTGAAATCCGGACACCTGTCAAAAACCTGTACGTTGCCGGTACCGATACGGATAAGCGCAGCATGGGAATCACAAGGGCATCCTATTCAGTGATCGAACTGCTGAAAAGGCTGAATGAGGACGGGAACCTTCACAAATGAAAAAGGGTGAGAAGCATCATCTTCTCATTATCATAGTTCTGAGCCGGTCTGCAGCGTTTTCTGCCTTGTCGGCAATGTCACCAATTCCGGCTGCAAGCCTGACAAGGTGGTATACACTTGCACCGCCAGAGGATTCCTCTTCCATGAAGATCTTTTTAATGAGGTCCTTTTCTACCAGGTCAACCTGGTGTTCCATCTCCTCCACTTCCACCACAAGCGTAAGGCTATCTTCGACATCCCTTTTACTGAAGGATGTTTCCAGCAGTTCGCTCAGGGTATCTACAAGCTTCTCATACTCCTCAACGGTCTCAAGCGTTTTTGCCATGAGCTCCAGTAAACCTTTACGTATCTCTTCGGATGCCTCGAATTTTCGCAATGTCAGCCAGAAAGATACTTCCTGGGCAACATCGGATATTGAGTCCTGGGGTTTAAGGAAATTCAGCAGGTCGCTGGCATTTACGGGCATCATTATGGAAGATGATAGTTCAGACCTGATTGTCTGCTTGATCACATCCGCCTCATGCTCCAGAACATCTATCTCATGATTCAGCTGTTCGACCTTTTCCATATCCCCATTACAAAAAGCATCTACGGATTCACCGAGCTTTCTTACAGCTTCGCCAGCTTTGCTGGCATGCAGTCCCAGAGGTTTGAACGGTGAGCTTGCAAATATGTTCAACACCGAGCGGATATATTCTTTTCTTATCATATTCCTATCCCCATAAGTCCCAGGAATACCAGGGCGGACGTGAGTGCTGCAACAGGCACAGTAACTATCCAGGAAACAACTATCTTCCATATCACACTTAAATCAACCGCTGCAAGACCGCCCGCAAGACCTACACCGATGACAGAACCGACCAGTGTATGGGTGGTTGAGATCGGCAGGGAACTGAAACTGTGCAGCACAACCACGGAAGCTGTCGCAAATTCAGCCGAGAAACCCCTTGTGGGTGTGAGTTCTGTGATCTTGGTGCCAATTGTCTCTATCACACGGTATCCCCATGTGGCCAGACCGAACACCATTCCGATACCTCCAAGCACCATGACCCAGAGCGGTATTGTCGTACCTGCAAGTTCCAGGGCATGCAGTCCCGCATACAGCGGACCCACTGCATTGGCCACGTCATTTGAACCATGTGCGAATGCAATGTAGCATGCGGTCATTGTCTGCAGTATCACAAACCTGTTCTCTATCATGTAGGGGTCATCTGTTTTCTGTAATATGGAATATCTTATAAGCGAGAAGATCAAAAAGGCAAATAAAGCACCAAGCAGGGGAGAGACAAGCCAGCTGCCAATGATCTTTGAAAGCACTCCCCACTGGATCTCACCGAATGCAATGATACCCTGATAAGCAGCTATCAGGCCAAAGCCAAGAACAGCTCCGACAATGGAATGGGTCGTAGAAACGGGAAGATTGTAGAAAGTTGCCAGCGTGATCCAAAAACCGGCTGCAAGGACTGCAGCAAGCATCCCGATCGCTACAAGGTGGGTGTCAAGCAGGCTAATGGTATCGATTGGCACTATGCCTTTGGCAATCGTGGATGTAACTCTTTTTCCGAAAAAGACCGCTCCTGCAAACTCAAAGGTCCCTGCAATGATAATTACCTGTTTTATAGAAAGCGCACCGCTACCTACAGATGTTCCCATGGCATTGGCAAGGTCATTTGCACCAATGTTCCATGCCATATATAAACCTGCAATAACAAGCAATATCAGTAATGGATCAAATAAGACCATCGTCCTCCTCTATTTATTTTTTGTAGAGTACAGAGTGTATATAGATAAACATGTCTTGTATAGTCTATATAGCAATACCTATTTTATATAGATGCTAGATGCTGAAAAAGGAATCCAGGGCTCTCTGGGCTCTGATATCGGACAGCATCCTGGCCTTTTCTTTCCACTCGTTGTAAGGTGTCCTTATGCGGGTGGACATGTCTTGGAGTGCAGACCCTACAGATTCGAAGGTCATGGATCTGGATCCCATGGCATTGCGTATTCCTTCACGCACCACCCATACTCCCAGGGGGGCCCAGTATTCCGGCCTGATCTCCCTTACCACGAACACTGAAGCCTGTCTGCGTATCTTTTTAAGGTGCTCAAGAACTCCCAGCCTGCAGGCATAATAACCTCCTGCGAGGTTTGAATATCCTCTCTTCCCGGAATAGCTCTCACTATCAGACTCTATCCATGTGCTTTGCCCCGACCAGACCGTCCGTGGCATCCACACTTCTACAAGCTCGAAACAGAACTCCCCGGGCATGAGCAGGACTTCGAAGCGGTTGCCAAAGACTTCTCCACTGAATACCCGGATCTCGCTTATCTGCTGGTAGTCCCTTATATTAACGAGCATGTCCTTGCCCACGAGGTCATCTACAGCGGTAATGGACCATCGTGTCGGTACCAGGCGTCTTTCCTGTCCCAGCAGCCCGATGGAAAAAAGGCGTGTGATGTGTTCTGCAGGGATATTGCTGTCCCATAGTTCAGAGATGGCATCCTTTGCAAGTGCATCGGTGTCATAGACAAGGGAGTCTACTTTCCCGGGAACTCTGGGGTTCTCTGGGATATCGAATCTCTCCAGTTCACCGGAGGGGCCCATGGGAGTGAGTACATTATCGAATTTGAGTTTGTTCTGAATTGGCTTGCTGAACCATGCCTCTGTGTCTACGGGTCTTTTTGAAAGGGCAAGCTCCTGTGATCTCTCTATAAGCGGATTATCGGGATTGCGGGCATTTTTGACGTTTATCCCGGTATTTGCCCTTACCAGCTGTGAACGCGAGGATATGACATCCTGTATTTTCATCCTGAGCATGGCTTTAGGATCTTCCAGGCGGATCGCTTCATCGCCGTCCAGGTGAGGCGGTATCATTGGACCGGCCCGCACCAGCGGGTAATTGTGCCTGCCTACAAAAACAGAAGGAGGTGATGCCCCAAAGATCGAAGTTTCCCCGGATATCCCGGAAACTGTCGATTCCACGGACCTGAATTTTTCCAGTATTGGACAAAAAGGACGGCCACAAAGCCCTTTTCCTTTGCATCTGGCACAGAGCTTGCTGTTCAATAGATATCCGACTCCCCACAAAGGGCACAATAGCCAGCATCAGGCTCGTTCTTATTCAACCATCCTGACTTCTGCACATATTTGCATATATTGCACATTCCGGATACCTCCTCCTTCGGACTCAGTCCCTTCAGCAGTTCAGCAGCAAACTTTCTGATCTCTTTCTGGGCATCCTCTGAAAAATCTATTTCTGCACCCCTTTTCTCGCTGAGGTATTGGGATACGGCAGCACGGGAAAGTCCCAGGACCTCTGCAGCTTCCTGCTGGCTGCGGCCATGCTCGCAAATTATCGTGCGGGCGATCTCAGCACGTATGGCAGGTAATACCCTCTGGACCATGATCTCACAGGTGGTTCTCACAGTAATCCCTCCTTTTTAAGCTGTCCTTCTATCCCGTAATCTTCGATCGCCCCTGGAAGGGCACCATGAGCAAAACCCGCACATCCTGTCCTGTCCGCCGGAAGCCCGCCAGGTGTACCAACGACATCCTGATTGCTAATATCAAGTGCTTCATCAATGGTCCTCTCCTTTGCCAGCTGTGTCACAATCGTTGATGTAGCGATCACGGCCATTTCCTTCATCATCTGTATTGTACCTGTCTCATTGTTTGTGTGCATGATGCTGATCACAGAAGTGTCGTCTCTTACGTCCCTTTCAAGTTCACCCATACCAGGGATACTTTCACCGTCTGCGGGAATATATGTAACATCGTATCCGATCCTTTCAGGGAACTTGCATGTGTTTAGTACTGAGGGATGCTCCATCAGGGATGTGATGACGTGTTTATCAGTGTTCTGACTTTTATTTTTATCCAGGGCACCCTTTATCGCAAGTTTGTCCGATTCCGTGTCCCAGGAGGTGAAAATTATCTCTTTGCCATCGGCACCAATCGAATAGGCAACCTGCCGGCGTGCTGCAGAAAGCGTCTCTGCTGCTTTCTCCCCGAATGAATGCGGACCAGGCGTATTGCACGATCCCTCAGTAAATAAGGGCAACGTAGGATCAAGCACCAGAGAATCTGCCGGCGTGGCCGCACTGTGGTCCATATATGTACATCTCATAGCATTCACCATTAGTAGAGGCTACATTCAATAAATAGGTAACCTGCAGCACATCTATTCATTTACGACAGAGTCTGGATACGAACCCCCAAAAAAATGTGTGAATTAATATCACACAAACCAAAAAGGACCTGAATATGATCCTTAGAAAAATATTAATCCTTTATCTGATCAGGAGAGAATCCCCGTTCTACAAGAACATCTTTCATGCGTCCAAGGTGGTTTCCCTGCAATTCGACACCATTGCCCTTTACGGTCCCGCCACATGCAAACTTAGATTTCAGATAGGTTGAAAGTTCATGAAGGTCGATCTCATGGGCGTCAAAGCCCTCAACTACAGTGACTTCCTTCCCGTATCTTCTTTTGTTGACCTTAACCGTTATTCTTTGCTGTTCTTTTGCCACTTCTTCACATATGCAAAGCTCCTTTGGCAATCCGCAGACAGAACACATTTCAGAACTCATCTTGTGGTATATCCTCCGAGATTATTATCTATTTTAAAGACTCCATAGTATTTAACTAAAATAGACGGTTAAAGTAGACAACGATGATATTAAAATCTAATGGTGAATACGTTGCTACACACGTCGAATTTGCCTGCAGCTCTTTTAAGCAGGCACTGGGTCTTATGTTCCGGAGGACCATTCCTGAAGACTATGCTCTGGTGTTCGTAATGAAAAAAAGCAGGAATGTATCATTACATATGCTCTTTGTAAATTTTCCAATAGGAGTGATATTTCTCGATGAGGATAGAAGGATCGTGAAACTCTCCGAGCTTAAACCCTGGACAGGTATGTGTTCATCGGGAACAAAAGTGAAATACATCATTGAGACCAACAGTGGAATAGCAAAAAAGTCTGATCTTCATACAGGGGATGTGCTTTTCTTCGGGAACAGATGCTAAAGTCCCCTATCTTAAAGAAACGTTTATTTGCTTCCGGGTTCTTTAAAAACCTGGTTAATTGCTAGCTTAAATACCGAGGCACATCAATGTTACCTGAAAATGACCTTAACATAGTGACAAGAGAGATGGGAAGGGAACCAAACCCCGTAGAGCAGGGATGTTTCCTGAATCTCTGGAGTGAACACTGCTCATACCGTTCGAGCGCACCACTGCTCAAAACCTTCACGACCACGGGAGACCGGGTGATCATAGGTCCCGGGGACGATGCGGCTGTTATCAGGTTTGGTAATGGCTGGTTTCTTGCTATAGGGATGGAAAGCCACAACCACCCTTCGTACGTGGATCCCTACAACGGAGCCGCGACCGGTGTCGGAGGGATCGTACGCGATATCATATCAATGGGGGCCCGCCCAATTGCGCTCATGGACCCTCTGTACTTCGGACCTCTTGACAATCCGAAGAACCTTTATCTTTTCGAGCATGTCATCGAGGGCATTGCAGGATACGGTAACTGTATCGGTGTACCTGTGGTTCGTGGAGAGACACTGTTCGACGAATCATACAGCGGGAACCCTCTTGTGAATGTAGTGTGTGTGGGTCTTGCACGTGAAGAGGATCTCGTGACCGCATGTGCGCAGAAGGCAGGTAACAAACTCGTGCTCATGGGATCGACCACCGGAAGGGATGGGCTTGGCGGAGCATCCTTTGCATCAAGGGACCTTTCTGAATCCTCAGAGGCCGAGGACAGGCCGAGTATTCAGATAGGCGACCCCTTCACCGAGAAACTCCTGATCGAAGCCACGCTTGAGGCTATCAGAAAGGGATATGTGAAGGCTTGCAGGGACCTCGGGGCAGCCGGGCTCGCAGGTGCAAGTTCCGAGATGGCATCCAAGGGCAACCTTGGGATGCATATCATCGCAGACAATGTGATCCTGCGAGAGACCGGCATGACGCCTTATGAGATCCTCATTGCCGAATCACAGGAACGCATGCTGCTTGAGGTCGAGCCGCAGGATGTTCAGGCAGTCCTGGACATCGCAGCAAAATACGACCTTAATGCAAGCATGATCGGAGAACTCACCGAAGAGCTGAAATATACCGTGGAGTTCATGGGAGAGGTGGTTGCTGATATTCCTATAAAGCTCCTTACTGAAGGAGCTCCTACTTTTGAACGTCCGTCCACTGAACCTGCTCCCCGTGAGCCGGGGGATAGACCGGAAGCTCCGTCTGATCTCAGGAAGGCCATCCTTGATGTGCTCTCATCGCACAATGTGGCTTCCAGGGAATGGATATACAGGCAGTATGATCATGAAGTGCAGATAAGGACGGTCGTAAAACCAGGAGATGACGCAGGTATACTGCGCATAGACGGCAATGAGGGTATCGCGCTCTCATGCGGATGCAATCCGAAACATACGCTGCTGGACCCCTACCAGGGAGGGAAAGGTACAGTTATTGAAAATGCCATGAACCTGGCTGTAAAGGGCGCATACGGCATAGCGCTTGTCGACTGTCTCAATTTCGGGAACCCTGAAAGGCCGGACATCTACTGGCAGTTCAAACAAAGCATCCTGGGACTGGGGGATGCTGCAAGGGAATTGTCTATACCGGTTGTCGGTGGTAACGTATCACTCTATAATGAGAGTGAGGAGTTCAGGACGGCAATAGCACCCACACCATCCATAGGCATTATAGGGTACACAGAGGATGTTACAATGGCTCCGCCCGGGATGTTCATGAACGAGGGGGACACCATCATGCTTGTGGGAAGCACAAAGAATGAACTCGGCGGCTCTGAATATTACAGGCTGATCGGTGCGAGGGACACAGGAAAAGTTCCATCAGTGCCTGAAAATGCTGCGCAGATAATCGATTCTCTTATCCGGGCAGTGAAAAGCAGAAAGCTGACAGCATCCCATGACCTGTCCCTTGGCGGACTGGCGGCAGAACTCTGTAAGATGTGCGTGAACACAGGCGCCAGCGTGGACCTGAAGGATATCGGAAATGGCATGAGGCCGGACGACCTGCTCTTTTCCGAATCATATGCAAGGGCGATCATATCCACCTCTGAACCCGATGCGGTGAAAGACCTGTTAAAGGATGTTCCCCATGCGGCCATTGGAACCGTTGGCGGGCATGAACTTACCATTTCAGGCAATGGTTTTGATGTCTCCCTTTCTTTACCGGATATCAGTGAAGCAAAGTACAGCCTCTTTAACTTGATGATGGAATAGCTCCATCATCAATAAGGACAAACAATAAAAGATCAGCTCTTGCCCGCTTTTGTAGCGAAGTATATCATGTAAAGTGCTGCCAGACCTACAAGAACATAGACAATTCTTGAGATTGCTGACATCTCGCCGAAAATAGCCGCTACAAGGTCAAAACCAAACGCTCCGACCAGGCCCCAGTTCAATCCACCGACAACGACAAGAGCCAGCGCTGCCCAGTCAAGACTATTCATTACAGCCAATTTCTCACCTCCGTTTACCCCACTTTGGTATATAATGTCTTATGTTTACAACTGTATTAAAAAGCAGAAGTAATTATTTTCAGTAACTTTATTTATTAACTTCCCTGCAGATCACATCCGATTAGATCAGCGGAAGCCGGAAATCCATGCTCAGTGCGGAATAAGGCTATCTTCAATCGCTTTCTTCCTTTGCCTGCGCATACAGTTCCTTAAGGTTTGTTGGAATAGGATTCTCTTTTAGCACCCTGGCAAAGAATGTCAGGTTGTGGACCATATAACGAACGGTCTTATTCGTATAGAGATGCCTTTCACCGCCTGCTTCTATATAGCTTGGACCGGGCCCTGCATCACCCACCCAGTAGCTATCAACGTTAGGCGGGACGGTACATCCCAGATGTGTAAGGTTGAACAGGGTAGTTGCTGCCACGTTGTGCGCCCCGTCCTCGTTGCCCGTGACAAGCACTCCTGCAACCTTACCATAAAGCGGGAACTGGCCGGTTTCAGGGTCGCCTTCCTCATAGGTCCCGTCAAGCCTTTCCATCACAAGCTGTGCTACCGAAGAGCGCACACCGAACCATATGGGTGAGCAGATGATAAGGATATCACATTCCCTGACCTTCTTCAATATCTGAGGCCACTCGTCACCTTCGCCCATATCCGAATAGACGCCGAATTTAACGTTGTGGTCAACAATCCTTATGACCTCACTCCCAACGTCCATTTCCGCAAACAGCCTGACCGCTTTGTCAATAAGTGCTCTTGTATTGGATATTTCAGGTGACCTCTTCAATGTGCAGTTCAAGAATAATGCTTTTAACCCCATATTTAAAAAGAAAGCCTGCAGGTCTTAAAAGGATTTCTATTGCAGATGTATGGCTGAATGAGGCCATCTGATTATCCCCTAAAACTCCTTTTCAGATCAGGCAGCGTCCCACCATATTCAGGATCGTTGTTACTTGCAATGATCCGTGTCTTATATAAATCAATCCCAAAAAGATTTTCAGACACGGATTAACACAGGATTAACGCGGATTTCAGCTTTTGACGGTTTCAGCTTCCGGTGTTATTATGAATCTGCGTTAAACTGTGTAAATCTGTTCCTTGAAAAATGATCTGCAAGAGCTATGGCCTTAATCAAAAATAACAGGCTTTCATGCCGAAATTCCGATCATGCGGCCTCGAAAGGCCGGGGCTCAGCAGAAATATAAATGTGAAAAATTAAAAAACAAAAGCTGTAATATTCGATGGACAGTATGCGTGATGGAAAGAATGAATGAGTGGACAGGCAGAATTCCTGTCCGATCAAAATTATTCCTCTATCTCAGAGAATGCGAACTTGCGCAGGACCTTTGTGATCTTGATGTTAACAGTGTCCCCTACTTCTGCCCCGGGCACAAAGATCACAAAGCCTTCTATCCTGGCGATTCCGTCTCCTTCTCTTGCGATGTCCTGTATTGTTACTTCGTATGTCTCTCCGACAGCCACTGGTGCTGTTGATTCATCGTTGTTTCCGAACAATTATGCACTTCCTTTAAATTCAAAATGTAGATTTTCAACCAAATTGGCTATAAACAACATAAATCAGTAATTTACAAATGCTTACAGAATAGTATCCAATCAACATGTCTAGTATATACAATTCCTATTTAAAACTTATCGATTGAAAAAAAGGGTGTTAGAGCCTATCCCCGACCATATCTTTTTTAATCATGGGAGAGAAATATGTATTACGGCCAGATTTAAATAAATTCAGTATTATAATTTTAATTGATATTCGGGATGAAACCAATGGACGAAGTACA
>JAFGCK010000136.1 GCA_016932675.1 Methanosarcinaceae archaeon
GCACGATGCCTATTGGTGATGTTATGACCATCTCATGGACATATCGGCGGTTATTTCCTATGGCATTGATGAATTTCCAGTGGGAATTCGATGTGGAATAAGGTTTCTTTGCTGAACAGGGCAGCAGTACAAGCACATCCGCATCTGGCGGCGCATAGCGCTCCCGGACCCTTTCTGCAAACCTCACTACCTCTACCCTGGTAAGCGATTCGCTGCTGTTTGCCAGCATTTCATTGGACCTGGCAATTGGGTTCTTATCTTCCAGGTAATTGTATTCGCTGTCTGCAAGCCTTAGAAGTGCGGTCAGCCAGGGTCTTGTCCTGCACTGCCCCTCCACATACTCACGCAGCATCCCGGTGCGTATCTTCTCTTTTACAAGGATGATCTCAGCTTCAATGGCGTTGAGATTGTGCCTCTCAATTATCTTTGCACGTTCCCTTTTTTCCATTTTCCTGAGTTCTGAGGCACTTGTGCCGGCACATGTTTCACACCTGCACGGAAGTTCTGCAAGGGAATCAAGATGGAACCTGCCTGCTGTTGTAAGGTATATGTCGCTGTGTGCTGCGATCAGTGCCTTTGTGTTGTCAAGTATGTCTATCCCCAGGTAGACCAGCATGGCAATGTTCTCCGGAAGGCATATGCAGGGTGCATAGATCGCACTATCCGGGGATACATTGTTTTTCATATGGACAAGAGTGTTGAAAAATTGTCTCGCATTGTTCTCAAAACAGCCGGCACCTTCCATGATATAAAGGTCTATATCACCTGACCCGGACCCGGGCCTGTACACCATTCCGGTGGGTCCGCCAGTGTCAGGGCGAGGTATTGAGGCAGCTGCATCTTTGATGTCTTCCTGCACTTCAGGGGGGTAGGATTGGTGAGGCAGGATCACCAGTGAGTTATCTCCTCTTGCGTCCCTGATCCTCTTCAGTTTTTCTGCCGCCTTGAATGCGCCGAGTTCCCATACAGACCCTGCATCCACTATCAGGCCATCTCCCGAATCCAAAGTCCTTGTGTCTAAAATGAAAGGGGTCTGCTTTGTCTTTCCTATGAGCAATTTCCCTATTCGGGCAGCCCCATCCCTTTGCAGTACCTCAAAGTATCTTGTCATTGCTGGCTAAATGGTGTAGGTAGATGTAAAGTTTTGCCTTCACCAACAAGTATAAATCCTAATGTTTTAGTTAAAAACTGATTCCATGCAAAACACCGTTCTACTTGAAAAGTTGCAGGGGATAGCTGGCAAATCAAGGGTCTCCACTTCAACTGCAGATCTTTACTGTTATTCATGTGATGCTTCCCAGATAAGGGGTCTGCCTGATTTTGTCATCAGGCCAGATACCACCGAGCAGGTATCAGAGATAGTTAAACTTGCCCATGACAATGATATTCCGGTTACTCCACGGGGTGCAGGCACAGGACTTTCCGGTGGAGCAGTGCCTGTGGAGGGTGGCATAGTGCTCGACATGTCGTCCATGGACGCTGTCCTTGAGCTGGACCTTGATAATCTCCAGGTTGTCGTGGAACCAGGCATAGTTCAGGAAAAACTGAATGCATATCTTGAACCTTATGGCTTCTTCTTCCCCCCGGACCCCGGGAGTTCTGCAATGTGTACCCTTGGAGGTCTCATTGCTAACAACGGGAGCGGTATGCGTTCGGTCAAGTATGGCACCACCCGCAACTATGTGCTTGCCCTTGAAGTCGTACTTGCTGACGGCACTGTGATAAATACAGGTTCCAAGACCATGAAATCCGTGGCAGGCTATTCGCTGACCGACCTTTTCGTGGGCTCTGAAGGTACACTGGGTATCATAACCAAAGCCACGCTGAAGGTAAGGGCCTTGCCCGGGGAGCGTTCCGTACTGCTCGCCTCGTTCGAGAACCCCGAGCTTGCCGGCAGGGCCGTGGTGAAGGTACTGTCCTCTGGAATAATCCCTTCTGCCTGCGAGATTCTTGACAGCGATATAATAAAGGCAATAAACGCATACGATCCCAGAATAGGCCTGCCTCAGGCCGGAGCCATTCTTCTTTTCGAAGTGGACGGTACTGAGAATTCCGTCCTTGAGGGTATTGCGATGATAGAAGATGCCTGCAAATCCCTGGCTATAAACATCAGGACTGCGGCAAACAAAGAAGAGCGTGAGGAGATATGGGCTGCAAGAAGGCTTGTTGGAGCAGCGGTCTCACGTCTGGATCCCATGCGCACCCGCGTATACGTAGGTGAGGACATAGGAGTGCCCATAAAGGAGATTCCCCGGATGCTGCACAAGGTGCGTGAGATCTCGGAAGAGTTCGACCTGCCGATCATGACCTATGGTCATATAGGCGATGGGAATCTGCATACCGGCATGTGCATCGATGTGCTGGAGGACAGGGAATGGGAAAAGCTGAACAATGCAGCTGACAAGATCCACCGCACGGCGATCGGGATAGGCGGCACAGTGACTGCCGAGCATGGTGTTGGTAGCGCAAGGGTGGATTATCTTGAGATGGAGCTTGGAAAGGCCCTTGAAGTAATGATAACAATAAAGAAGGCCCTTGACCCGAAGGGAATACTGAATCCGGGCAAGATGGGGGTCTGAGCATGGATGGCATGGATATGCGTTCAATATTGAAATGTGTCAGGTGTGGCACATGCCGCTCTGTCTGCCCCGTCTTTGATGTTATCGGCTGGGAATCTTCCTGTGCCCGCGGGCGCATGCTTGTGGCACATGGTGTTGCCATGGGGCTCGAGGCTGATAAGGATGTGCTTGACACCCTTAACATGTGCACTACCTGCGGGCTCTGTGAATATGTCTGTCCTTCGGGTGCAGTTCCTGCGAAAGTTATCGAGCATACACGACATCAGCTCGTTCTGCATGGCAGGTTGACAGAGGCCCAGAAAGAGCTGGCTGGCAGGGCAAAGGACTTTGGTAATCCTCTTGGTGAGGAAAGGGAAAGGATGTCCTGGCTTGGCGAATCTGCAAAGGATGTCAGGGAAAGGGCTGACTATGTGTTCTTCGCAGGCTGCCTGGGTTCATACCGGTATCCTGAGCTCACGAAGAGGACCTTTGACATACTGAAGAATTATGGTGTGACCGTACTGCAGGAAGAGGTGTGCTGCGGTTCCCCGCTCCTCAGGACCGGCTCCGACCCTGGAAGACTGATATCAAAGAACCTGGAGCAGATCAAAAAGACCGGTGCACATACTGTTATCACTGGCTGTGCCGGATGTTACACGACCCTGAAGAACGATTATCCCGAAGGGCTGAATATTGTCCATGTCTCCGAATTCCTGGCTGACCGGCTGGACGCGATGGACCTGAAGAAACTTGACCTGAAAGTGACCTACCATGACCCATGCCACCTTGGGCGGTGTAATGGCGTATTCGATGCTCCGAGGGATATAATAAAAGCCGTATGCGATCTTGAGGAGATGAAGAGCAACCGCGAGAATGCAAGATGTTGCGGTGCCGGTGGTGGTGTCCTGAAAGGCTATCCGGAACTTTCCCGGGAGCTTTCCAGGAGGAGGATTGAGGAAATGCCCGAAGGTGTGGACTATCTTGTAACTGCATGTCCGCTGTGCAGGACAAATCTCATGCGCGGTGGACCAAAGGTTGAGGTACTCGATATCATCGACCTGCTGGAAATGGCTATGGAATAGCCACTTTGCTTCAAATCCGGCTTTATTTTTTGTGTTTTCCTGTTCAGTTCTCTGGATCTATAGATCATGGAAGGCCCATGCTCTGGCCAGCAAACCTCACAGATGGCTGAACGGTCCCGGTCCATTGGTGTGTCCTGGCACCTTCTGCATCCGGCGCCTTCTTATAAACCCTGTACATCCATCCTGCCCGGTGGTTGTCGGCGGTGCCAGTCTGTAGTGCATACCGGTCTGCGAGTGCTCGTCTCCCTCGCTGTACGCAACTATCCGGGGGCTTCAATGCAGCCGGGATTGGCATATGAGTTCGGGTAAAAGATATTGTATTGATGTTCTCATGGATACATATACATGCAGTATATCGTCAGGCCAGATGTTATAAAAAATAACGATTCTGTTCTCAATAGGACCTCCTTTCAGTATTGATAGGCCTTCATGCAGGACTACCATCCGCTCCTACCTCTTTTTTTGCGGCCTATGAGGCATTTCCAGGTGTTACCTGCAAGATCAAGCCTGTTGGCACGCTTGAGGCCTTCATAGACAAGATCATAGTTTGCAGGCTCCCTATAATGCAACATTGCTCTCTGGATGCTCTTTTCTTTCCGGGAGGTTGCTACGTATATCTTTTTACCGGTGAAGGGGTCGAGTCCCGTATGGAACATGCAGGTTGCAGGGGTCATGGGTGTAGGTGTGAAATCCTGCACCTGTTTTGTGTATCTTCCGGTATCCCTTATGTATTCCGCGGTCTCGATCATGTCCTTTAGTGTGCAGCCTGGATGGCCTGATATAAGGAAGGCCACAAGGTACTGGTCCTTTCCAAGTCTTTTGTTGATCTGCCTGTATTTCTGCTCGAATCGCTCGAAAACTTCCCTGTCAGGTTTTTTCATGACATCGGTCAC